>NZ_JAFEVM010000071.1:0-3491 GCF_016901105.1 Treponema sp. Marseille-Q4523
ATGATATATATGATAGAGAATCCATAACGACATTAAAAGATATTGTTTCTTCCATTCTTTATTTTTTAAAAACAGGAAAGGGAGGAGAAAAACAGATTAAAGATATATCGATTATTAATTCTTTTACAAGCGAATTTCCTTATAAAACAACAATCGGTGGTACGGCTCCCAGAGCTGCAATAGTAATGGCAAAATTAGGGTGCAAATCTTTTTTACACTTAGTAACCGTCAATGATGTTGTGAGAAAGCTGTTACCGACGAACGCAGATTTTGTTTGTAGTAATTCTACCGACAGTTTATATCCGCATTTAATTATTCAGTTTCCAAAGGATTTGGTTGTTCGCTTTCATAACAGTGTTGTCAGATCAAAACGGGCAAATAGAATTATTTTTACCAATGATGCAGACAATGCTCTTATGCTGATTAATCCCGTTTTTTTTGAAAAAAATAGAACCGCCGATATTTTGCTTCTGAGCGGATTAAATGCCATACAAGATATTAACTTATTAAAAGCGAGATTAACATTTATAACGGAGTGTTTAGATAAATATTGTAAGAATATAAAAATATATTATGAAGATGCTTGTTTTTACAATCCAAAATTTCCTTGCGAGGTATGGAAATCTTTATTACCTTACATCAGTATATACAGCCTTAATGAAGATGAAATGCAAAATTATATCGGAGCGGAAGTTGATTTGCTGAATCCTTCTACTATATTGAATTCCTTGCAATTACTTCAACAAAAAATCCATGTACCTACTTTAATTGTCCATACTCGTTATTGGGCACTTGCCTATGGAACCGATATAGAAAACTACAAAACGGCTTTGGATGCCGGTATTATTATGGCAACAACTCGTCTGCGATGCGGAGATGATTTTTCCGCAGAGGATTATTACAGTACGGCAAAAATGCCTCGTGAACAGATAAGCGAAATTTTCTGTTCTAAAATAAGGGCGCTTTCAAATAAAGTATATTGTATTGCTTCCATTGCAGTCAATCAGAAAGACGTAACAACCATCGGCCTGGGAGATGCTTTTGTCGGAGGATTTTTGGCAAAAGCGGCCTACGGAGAGAAGTAAATGCAAAAAAAAGAATTCGTAGAAGAGCGAAGAAACCGTATGCTGGATTATATCGGCGAAAATAAACGAGCCGACGTACCCGAACTCGCACGGCACTTTGACGTTACCGAAGTGACGATCCGGCGCGATTTGCTGATTTTGGAGCAAGACGGCAAATTGATCCGTACGCACGGCGGCGCGATGATCAACCGGGACAGGGCGATTTGGCAGACGACGAATCTGGACGTGCGGATGGGAAGTGCCGTCGAAGAAAAAAAACGCATCGCCGCATACGCCGCCTCTCTCATCAATGACGGCGACAGCGTTTTTATGGACGGCGGCAGTACGACGCTGCTGACGGCGCAAAGCCTTTTAAAGCACAAACAACTGCTGATTGTCACGAATTCTCCGCTGATAGCGAGAACGCTTGCCGGCATCAACGACAATAAAGTCATCCTTACGGGCGGGGAATTGGAAAAAGCGACGGATTCCTTATTGGGTTCGACTAGCGAAGACGCGATTCGGCGATACAGAACCGATAAAGCGATATTGGGGATGAGCGGATTTATCCCGTACGACGGTTTTTTTTCGGCGATTCCGCAGGAAGCGGTTATTAAACGCTTGATGATTCAAAATGCGAAATACGTTATCATCGCCGTCGATTCGACCAAAGCCGGAACGACCGCCCTGTGTTTCGTATGCGATATAAAAACTCCCGATATTTTGATCACGGATACGAATATAACGGCTGCCGATGAACGCATTCTGACCGAAGGCGGTTTGAATGTCGTCGCCGTGTAGCGCGTATAGAAGGAGCTTCAAATGTTGATGAACATGAAAGAAATGCTGTGCGTTGCACAAAAAGAGCATTTTGCCGTTCCTGCTTTTAATGTAAGCAGCAGTATGATTTTAAAAGGGGTAATGGAAGCGTGTGAAGAAAAACACGCCCCCGTTATCATCGCCATCCATCCCGACGAGCTTTCGTTTGTCGGCGACAGTTTTGTTGCGGCGGTGCGCGAAGAAGCGCATAAAGCGTCCGTTCCCGTCTGCATCCACCTCGATCACGGCGCATCGTTTGCGCAAGTCATCCGTGCCATCGCATGCGGCTTTACGTCGGTTATGATCGATTCTTCAACGACGTCTTTCGACGACAATATCGCGATAACGAAAAAAGTCGTCGAAGCTGCGCACGCGGTAAACGTGTCCGTAGAAGCCGAACTCGGGACGATCGGTGCGACCGGCAACGGAGGGGAGGCAGGTACCGACAATATCATCTATACGAATCCCGACGATGTCGTACGCTTCGTCGAAGCGACGAACGTCGATACGCTTGCGATCGCTATCGGTACGGCGCACGGACTGTATCCGAAAACGAAAAAGCCCAAGCTCCGCCTCGATTTGTTAAAGGAAATCGTCGGAAAGACGAGCGTGCCTCTCGTGCTGCACGGCGGTTCGGACAATCCCGACGAAGAGATCGCCGAAGCGGTGCGGCTCGGTGTCGCAAAGATCAACATATCGAGCGATATCAAATCGGCGTTTTACAAAAAATGCCGGGAAGTGCTCGAAGATACGACGCTGCGCGAACCGAACGCGATTTACCCCGCGTGCATCGACGCGATGAAACAGGTCATATACCACAAGATCGAACTGTTCAACGACGGCGATAAAGCGCGGTATTATCGGTAAGTTTGAAGAGGGCTGTCTCGAAAGATTCTTTAAACTGCGGCATTGCAGGAAGTGTCGATTTTCGAAAATGCCGCAGTTATGCGCATGAGCGCACACGTTGGTTCGCGAGTTTTCGAAAGAAAATTCGAAGTTAAACGAGACGCGCTATTTCAGCGGCTCGTTTAAACCTTGCTTTTCGGACAGTTCCTGCCGCTTAATAAATATACCTTGCCGCTCTGCGGTGAGGACTGTTTATTTTAAAAGTTCTTCTAATTTTTCTTTTGCCTTTTCGGTTTCACTTTTATTCGGAATTACGACAAGCAAAATCCCGAAAACAAGCATTAGATAAGGGATTAAAGCGGACGGCATAGGAAAGCCGGCAAAAGGAAATATCAGACATGCGGTGATTACTCCTCCAAACCAAACAGATAAAAAAAACGTTACGAAAGTCGCCATCCGCATTTTTATTTTTATTGTTGAACCGTAATCATTTTCTTCAACAGTTCCGATCATCAAAGGCAAAAACGAATTTTTGTGATGTATATGCCTGAAAATTTTAAATGAATTTTCAGATACTTTTCCTACAAAATATTTATCGCCTTTCGAAAAATCAAATACGGAAGTTGTTATATAAGTGTTGTTTCGTATGATTTGAAGAATCTCATCTTTTGATTTTTTCGTTTCAATTATAAAATTCATTTTTCTCTTTTTGAATCGCGATCCGCCGATCTCATCCGCGCAGACTTTACCATCCCCCGGAAG
>NZ_JAFEVM010000072.1:0-3427 GCF_016901105.1 Treponema sp. Marseille-Q4523
TATTGCCCGGTGGCCATAGCGGGGAGGAAATACCCGTTCCCATTCCGAACACGGAAGTCAAGCTCCCTTGCGCCGATGATACTGCTCTAAATGCGGGAAAGTAGGCAGCTGCCGGGCTTTTTATTTTATAATTGCGGCGCATATACGGTGAGTTTGCAAAGCTAACTCGGTAGCGAGGCTAAGCCGAACGAAGTTCGAGCCGAGACCACAGCGTTATGGGTTGATACTTTCTAAACTCGACCTATTAATAACAATCCCAAGTATACAGGACATTTGAAAAATCTCTGTTTTTCAATGCATTGGAATTGATTAAAAAATTCGCAGCACCGACATCACCCCAGCACATTGCCTCTCCATTGCAGCAGGAAGAATCCAAGTGCAATAAAGTCGTATCATAATAAGAAGCGTCTTTTTCGGACATAGTTTCACGAACATCTCCTTGTATAAACGAAGGATAACCGAGTATATAATTTTCCGTTTCTCCGAGCATTCGATAGATTTGAAACGCATGAATATTTTCTTCCTGCGAACCTAAAACTTCGTATATGTTTTTTTCTGTATTTTCTCCGGTGATTTCTTTAACGGCTTTTGCAATAAAATCGTTCATTTTGTAATCATCGGCACTCATATACGATACGGAACGTAAAAATTCCAATGCGGTCGAATGTAAAATCGGCGTATTTATAATCTCGGACGACGACGGAATAATTTTTTGAATATCTTCTTCATGAATGTTTTTGTCAATTTTTTCATGAAAAACTATGCGCCAATTTTTTTGTGCCGCAGGTTCATAGTAACTCATACCGTATGCGACATCATCTGAAGATATAAAAAATTGAAGAATACCCTCTTTCGGAAAAATCATATTTTCGAATTTACATTCCGAAAAATTGAGCTGGCAAAGCAAATGCATTTTTTTGCCTTCAGAATCGACCGGATATTCTTTCGAAATATCCCAATAAGGTACGCCTCCTATTTTTGAAGATGTTAAAGTCGACTCGATATCTTTTCGGGGAATTAATAAATAGGTTTCCGTACCGGCTTTTTCCTTTATATAATTTTTCAGCTTTTCAATACCTTCCTCTGTGGCAAAATAGTTATGCACCGTTTTTAGAGTGTTCACAAACCGTTTTACTTCTAAATAATAATCGGGCACTGAAAATTTTTTACCGGAAAATACAAGGTCGTATTGTCTTTGGTGAACAGTATAGGTTACCGATTCGACTTGATCTAATTGATATGTATATTTCTTTAAGAATTTTCTGATAATCACTTTATTATCATATACATAAGCGACAGGAGCATTGTTTCCGTAAAGCAAAAGTAAACCGCCTGATAAAAAAGCTGTAAAGCCTGCTGCCGGAACATAGGCGTTTGAAAAAGAACTAACGACGGTAAATGAGCCGAACAATATGACATCTAAAATAAAAACGGTATTTTCAAATATCGTAGCAGGATGGCGCAAATTATTTTTGACAACATACATATATTCACCTTTTCCCTATTCCGACCGCAATCGATGACTTCGTTCGCTTCGCTCACTACCGAGTTTACTTTGCAAACTCGTCGCGGATGGCCGGAATCGATGACCTATTACGAAATTGATTATATGAATCAATGTTTTTTATGTCTACAATTATGGTGCGTTGCGATATAATCTTCTATAGGCATATTCTAACGGCTAGCGGCGGGGTAACGACAAATTTTGCAAAAAAGAACGGCTACAGCGAATTGATGCCCTATTTTTGCGAAACGGACAAAGCGTTATGGAGCATTTCGGCGGTACGCTTTATAGAGAGCATACCGTTGCCGACGGATACGAAGATTGCAATTATTGGATAAAAAACAAAGGCAAATCGACATAAACGGATGCCGCGGAGCATGAGCGACGGGATGCATGCACTTGCCCGGATTTTCGGCATAGCCTGCGTTACCGAAGTTACCTTTGTGCATATCCAAAATCATGCCGTCTTTAAGTTCGCCGACATAAGTTCCGGTAAGCTTGAGGACGTGTTCGCCCTTGAGCTGTCCGACGGGATTTCCTTCCATGTCGTGGATGTATGCGCCTTGTACGACGCCGAGCGGGTTTCCCTCTTTATCGAAAATGTATTCCATTTGCAATTTTCTTAATAATTTTTATGCGCTCATATATCGATCGTATACATTATAGAGGAAATCGCATTTTCTACAATCGGGCGGTGCGGGGCAAGGGCAGCTGAAATTATATTGGCGGAAAACAATGCGTGTTGTAAAAAGTCGGCTGTATTTTCGGCATAGCCTGCGTTACCGAAGCTGCCTTTATGCATGTCCAAAATCATGCTGTTTTTTATGCGCTCGCATACAGTATAATAAAAATCGCAGGTTGTGCAATCGTCGCCCTGTCCTGCCTTTATTCGTCTCCGCTTCCGTCGAGGGCTGCGCGGGCAAGGCTGTCGATATAGTGCGCTGCTGCGGCTTTTTGCGCGGTCGTACCGGAGCTTTCGAGCGATTCGATTTGTTTCGCTTTTTTTTCTTTCCGTGCATCGTTGAGTTTTTTCGCTTCCCGCGCAATGTTTTCCGCTGCGTCCGTACTCATGCCGAGCGCGTCCGCGATGCGCTCTTTATCGGCATTTGCGAGGTTTTCGAGCGTCGTAAATGTTTTTATCAATGTGCGCGCCTTCTTTTCGCCGACTCCGGGAAGTTCGAGAAAAATGCTTACGGTATTTTCTTTGGTGCGGAGGCGCTGGTTTTTGCTCGTCGCAAAACGGTGCGTCTCATCTCTTACGCGCTGGAGCAGGCGGAGCGCATCGCTTCTGCGCGGGAGCACGACGGGCGTGCTGTTGCCCGGTCGGTAGATTTCTTCGTTTTTTTCGGCAAGTCCCGCGATGGGGATGTCGATGCCGAGCGATGTGAGTACGCTCTGCACCGCATTTACCTGTCCTATGCCGCCGTCTATGAGCAGGAGATCGGGCAGCTCCCGTCCTTCGTTCAAAAGTCTCGTATAGCGTCTGCTCGTCGCTTCCCGCATGGATGCGAAGTCGTCGATGATGCCGTCGGTCGTTTTGAGACGGAAATAACGGTAGTTTTTTTTGTCGGGGTTGCCGTTGTAAAAGCTGATTAAACTTGCGACGGGGAATTTTCCGCCGATATGCGCAATGTCGAATCCTTCGATACGTACGGGAAGCGTGTCGAGGGCGAGGAGCGTTTTGAGTTCTTCGAGTGCGGGTATGTCACCGCGTTCGCGCAGGCGCCGCACGATATCTTCATGCGCGTTTTGCTTTGCCATATTGATGGCTGCCGTGTGGTATTTTGCGTTGTTGCTTGCTTCTGAAACGGGAACGACTTCGGTTTCGGCGCCGAGCGTTTCGGAAAACCATTTTGCAAGCTCATCCGGCGAAAGAAAAGCGATGCTTCGATCGGGGAGGGGCGGGGTTTCCCCGCAGGAGGG
>NZ_JAFEVM010000073.1:0-3342 GCF_016901105.1 Treponema sp. Marseille-Q4523
CAAAGAACACAATAACATAAATAAAAGTAAAGAAAAAAATATTTTTATAATTAAAGATTTTATATTTTTTTTACTTACGGCCAACTTCATTCTTTTTCTTCCCTGGTACCGCAGTACGGTGTCAATCCAAGACTCGCTTAACCAGCATTGCAAAGCAATGTCAGATCAAATCGGGTGTCAGCTAATTTTTTTATCGGCAATTTGCAAGATATCGAGCCGTATTAACATTTCGTATTGTCATATCTTTATATACTTTATGCGATATTATTTTATTTAAATGGCTTTTATTATAATCTTTTCGTCGAACATTCCAGATTAACGCACCCTTAACATATATTACTTGTATATATTCTTTTTTTATCGGCAATTCATTTATTATGTTTTCATTATCTATTGATTCAAATAAATACGCTACATCGGTCTTTTCATCATCATTATTTTGCCAATCACAGGGGATGCTGTTTGCTATTTTTACCATTTCACTTTTTGTCTTTACCAATACTTTTACTTCATTCCCGGTCGTTATATGTAATGCTTTTTCAATATTCTCCGTGATACTGTTTTTCTTATCATGTGATTTAAAAATGACATTTCCGGAATTGATGTATGTTGAAACGTTTGAAAAACCGCATTGCTCAAACAATGTTTTCAATTCTTTCATATTGATTTTTACCGAGTTTCCGACATTGATACCCCTGAGCAATGCTATATAATCCATAATAATCCTTATTCCGCCCTAAAGTTTAATCTCATTTTAGAAGGCAAGCTTGACTCGATTAAAAAATATTCTTTATTTTTTGTATACATACAATTGCAATGAGTAAAAATATCCAACCATAATTATAAATGCTTTTCATTCTTTTTCTTCCTTCACAATACTGAACAGGGCGAACCTTTGGCTTTCCATCAAGCCCGTTTGTCGCAAGATACTGTAAGCCAACGCCGTCAAGATAATCAGCAATGTCGTTTATTGTCATAGTTTGTTCTTTCTCTCTTTTCATTATGATTTTTCCTTCGCCAAAATCTCTTTCATTCCGCTACGCAAATCTTCCAAAGTGTACTCTTTCATTCTGTTTTCCATTGCGTCCTGGATGTCAGTCAGTTTTCCGTCAAGCAGTGTGTGAATGTTCCGCCCTACAGGGCAAGCGGGATTTGGACTTTCGTGAAAGTGAAAGAGGTCGCCGTTTTCTATCGGGTCTATCGCTTTATAGACATCATAAAAAGTTATTTCCGAAAGCGGATACGTGATTTCAATTCCTCCTGTTCCGCGAGAGACCGTTATAAGTCCTGCGTTTTTTAGCTGTATCAAAATCTTACGAATGATGACAGGGTTTGTGTTTATGGAAGATGCAAGAAAATCACTTGTAACTTTGTAATCGTCCTTGAAAACTTCAACACAAGTGAAGATGTGAAGGGCGATCGTAAATCTGCTTGTTATCTGCATATTAATATTATAGCGTAAAAGGCGGACGATTTTCACCGTCCGCCTTTTTTAGTCAAAAAATCTTAGAACTTACCGTTCTGATTCTGCCAGGTTGATTTTTCGGCAATTGTTTCCATTATATCCCAGTGTTCTGCAATTTTGCCGTTCTCAATTCGCCAAAGGTCATAGTAGCTTGTAGGCTTTCCTGCAAAAGTTCCCTCGCTCACAGCAAGCACGAAATTTCCCTGAGATAAAACCTGATGGGTTTTGTCGTAAATCATGGCGATTCCCTGCTTTCCAAGTGCTTCAAGGGCAGCGTCTAGACCGGAAAGACCGTCTGCAATTCCTGAGTTATGCTGAATGTATTTGTCGCCGTCAAAATATGAAGGCGTTTTTTCAGGATGCTTTCCCTGCATTACATCAACAAGGAAATTCTTTACAAGCTCCCGGTTTGCTTCGGTCTTATCATCATCTTCGATTTTTGTTGTGCCGTCAATCTGCGTGTGTCCGCTTGGATTTGCAGGGACGATATTTGCAAGATTATCCCAGTGTTCTGCGATTTTTCCGTCTGAGTCAAAGCGGAAAATATCAAACGCAACCTGTTCACCTGCTCCTGCAAAGTTATAGACAGTCTGCATAAAAACTTTGTCTCCATCTTCAAAAGCACGGATTGTCTTGAGAGTAGTTTTTACAGGAGCGCTTGCAAGATATGCAACTGAGCCGACAAATGCTTCTGCTCCCGTTCCGTAAGCGAGGTTGTGCTGAATATAGCCTTCTGCCAAAAGCGAACGGGCCTTTTCTGTGTCGCCTGATGCGAATGTTCCGATGAGTGCCTGAGCCTTTTCAATTTGTGTCATAGAGGTCTCCTTCGCAGTCTTTCCCGCTGTCATTGATTTTGTTGTGTTGCAGCTGATGACTATAGTTGCTGCCAGACCAATAATTGCCGTTAGCAAAAGTGATTTTTTCATTTTATCTCCTTGCGGCGTATTTATCGCCGAATAAATTTTAGATGTAATGTTTATTGTTACATCCAAACACAAGATAACACATCGCTGTTGTAATGTCAATGGTTATAATAAAAATTTTTTGATTTTTTTTACCGAAAGTTGCCATGTGGGCAATCCATATAACAGTCGCTTAACCTGCATTTGCGGCTTGTCCGTGTTGTCAGGTTGAAGCGGGTGTTAGATGAAATTTACGGAATAATATTATTTATCAATTTCTTGAATAATAATAGATAGTATACATTATAGTTATTACTTCTATCAGGTGATATAGTATTAAGATACTGACCAGGGGTAATATTTACAGCACCCACATTATTCCGGCATAATTCATTAAATATACGAATAGATTCTTTTGAACCGTGTGCAATACAATTTCGCAATTTTTTTGCATCCCTTAAATCCTTTGTTGTTAATTTTATACTTTTCGTTATAATTTCATGATTACTAAAACATATTTCTGCACGGCTAATAATTGTTTCTGGGCTTGTCCAATCAATAAAATCTTTTTCAAGTTTTAATAAGTTAAGTGCATGTACATCATCCACTGGTTTAAGGTATGATCCAACTTTAGAACCAAACACTTTACCTTTATACTGAGAGCATGAAATAAATAAGTCTTCAATAAAGTTTTCCCAATTTTTATAACCTTGTAAGAATGTATATTCAATACTTTGGTGGAGAATATCAACAGATGAGAAACTAATTCGTTGATATTCTGCATCTATACTAATCAATCTATCAAGTTGAGCAATGTACTGTGTTTTAACCTGTTTTGGTGAAGACATAATATTAACTACTTAATAATTCACAAAGAGTTCTTGCACGAAGCTCTCTTTTAGTTTTATCAGTTGTTGCTCGTCTTGAAGCATCAATAAAATCATCTATACTTTTGTCTTCATTATCATATAATGC
>NZ_JAFEVM010000074.1:0-3004 GCF_016901105.1 Treponema sp. Marseille-Q4523
ACGGTATACACACCTTCCATGATATAAGCTTTTTTAATCTTATTTATAGAAACAGGTTTTGAGTTTTTAATTTTTCTATATATCGATAGTAAAGCATCGTAGAGATCGTGATTTAAAATTGCCGACTCATCATAAGGTTCAGGAATCGGACCTTTATAAAGTTTAGTACAATCGGAATTGTTTTCCAGCAAAATTAAAATATCCGACTGTCGCTCATCATGAGCAAAAATATTTTGCAGTAAAAAAAGTAATATACAAAAAATAAATATTCTTTTGTTGTTCATTGCTTTTTATTCTTTCAGATACTCTCCGAAATGTACATTACAAAACATATCCCAGCTTTTATGCCATTCAGGAGGAGTTTCCGTCCGGCCGGGAACATACATATCCCTGATTTTATCGGGAGAATACCAAAATAATACCCCGTCCAGTTTTTCAAGGTTTTCCGGAAGTTCAAGCGCTTCGATCGGGGAGTCGGAAGAGAAATTGACGTGTAATTCCTTTAAAGTTGACGGAAAATTCATATATTTTACATCGTTTGGAATATCCGCGCAAAAAGTCTTAAGCCCCTCCGGGAGCAGAATTGCGACGGTTTCATCCGGTATATCAATGTCATCCCATGCTACTTTTTCAGTCCCCTCCGGAAGAATAAAAACAGTGCGGTCATTTTTTCCGACCTTTGCGATATAATCAAGCACTTTTTGCCTTCGCCTGTTTGCAGAAGCCTTTATTTCTTTTTCCGTACGCTCAATTTTGCGATTTTTGGAATAATAATCTTCAATCCGTTCCGCGATCGGCTCGGTATAATCCTTTTCATTCCAATCCGATGTATAGTTTTCTTCAATTTGTTCAAAGGAAGATCCGTAATCTTTTCCCAATGCAGTCCAATAATAGTTACTTTCAAACCAATTTACAGTCTCGTTACTGTCTATATCTTCATATTCGGGATATTCGGAATATGAAGTATACGGTGTTATCGTGCCGCCTCCGGGCATGGCCGAGGCCCACGGGTCAGGCTTCCTGTATGACTCTTTGCAAAAATGCATCATTATGTGATAGTTTTTTACTTTATAAGTTCCCTTAAACTTGTGATCCTTCCAATCGGATGATCCGTAATACCGTATCACCGTATCTCCGTCGAACCCGTATCGAAAGCAGTCATTGACAATCCATTGCTCGAACAGCTTTCCTTGAACAAGAGATTTTGAATTACCCTGTCTGTATATTTTTTCAATCTCGGATTTTAGGGAAGGATCGGATGAAAAAAACGGCTTCATATCGGAATCATTGAAAATATAGTTCGGATTGGGGTAGCCGGCATAAATCGCATAAAAAAGATATTCCTTTGCCTTCGAAAAATTTCCCCTGAGCGAATAGCAGCACGCTATGTTGTAGAGCGAATAATAAAAAAGTTTCAGTTCTCCGATTTCATCGAATTGCAATCCGTGATCCGAAGATATTTGTTTTTTCTCTTCGTCTTTTAAATTATAAAAATACTCAGTGCGTTTGAAAACTTCCGTATACTTTTTTATCGCCTCTTCATAATTTTTTTCATCAAAATAATGTTCAGCGTCGTTATAATTTTTCTTTATTTTTTCATAATCGGAAGCGAAAATCGTTCCAAGTGCTGAAACGGATAAAATCAAACCTAAAAGAATTTTTTTCATATATTATTTTTCCCCTCCTCACACTATCGGCGTGTGCGCCTAATATTTTCCAAACATGCCATTTTGGCGACGCGCGAAACGGTTGGAAATGGGACTGTCTTAAAACTTACTTGCTTTTTCGGCAGCCCTTCGAGTTTTAGAAAACTCGAAATTGAACCTATTTATATCTTTTTTGCATTTTAACGGTTTTCATTTTTTACTTCCAGCGTCTCCAAAATTGAAGGAATAATTTTTTCTATTTCCGAATTTTTAATTTTCCTGTCAATTGCGACATATAGAATTTTTTCGTTACAAGGAAACAGATATATTTCTCTGAATGAATTGGATCCGGTCTTTACAGTCTCCTTTACACCCTCAAGGCCGTTTGCAGTTTTTACTTTTACAACATCCGATCTTTTAACCGAATGTGTTTCCTTTAGAAAATCTCCGAATGCAATCAAAAAATCCGTCCATGTATCGTAATATGTCGAAAACTCAAGAAGCTGAAATGAGCCTATCGAAAAAAATTCTTTAAATGGTTTTTTTAATGAAAAGCCTGCCCAATAGGAATAATCGACTGTTGAATATGTTTTTGCAAAGTTTTCCTGCGCAGGAAAAAGTTTGTGTTGAAGTGCGGTAAATTCCTTATACCCGATCGGCAGAATAAACGAAAAATCATCTTCTTCTATTTTTATTTTACCGCGAATTTCAAAATTGTAATTGCCGGTATAACCGATGTTTTCATCATCAAACATCGCACCGATATGCAAGTAATTATCCTCGTAGATATATTCGGAACCGTCTTCAAAAATTATTTTTAGATGAATTAACCATTCATATTCAGAACCGTAATATTCCTCATATAATTCTCTTGTAATTCCTCCGATCCTGCCCGACGGAATTTTCTTAAGGATATATTTGCATTTATTGTTTTTTATTTGAACCGGCATTTCGTAACATACGGTTTCATTATTGTTCTTATCGAGAAATAAAAGTTTTGCCGTTCCTTCAACAGCTTTTTCTTTCGGTATTGTAAACGTTATTTCTTCGATATCGTCTTTGTAGTACATTGCATCCTCTTTGTAGGAAGAACTGAAATTTTGTCGGGCATTACAATTTAATAAACAGATATAAAATAAAAGTAAAAATACATAATTTTTTTTCATTTTTTTCTCCGGTCATCCGTGCCGTGCGTATAACATTGTTTTAAACCGCATTTTTGTATATGTAAAAATGTCGGCTTTGAAAACGTGTTATGTGTATGTCATATTTACGGACGGATCATATCCGTTGATTGATTTTGTAATTTCAGTAAATAATTTATTATATTTTCTACGATCGAATGCATAAGATATTGA
>NZ_JAFEVM010000075.1:0-2821 GCF_016901105.1 Treponema sp. Marseille-Q4523
TCCCTATCCTTGAAGGATTAAATGAATTAAATATAAAATTTTAAATCTAACACCCGCTTCAACCTGACATTGCCTTTACGGCAATGCAGGTTAAGCGAATGTTAGACGGATGCCTTGCGGCACAATAAACTGTAACTTTGAAAAATAGGGTGTATTTTTTATAAATTAAGGTTTAAAACATTGTTCTTTTAGCTTTATATGTTTGTTAATCAAAAGGAGTAATATGATGGATAATGATATTGTTTATAAAAGCTATTTAAATGATGAAGAATTTATTGAGTGGAAAACACGATTTGAAAATATTTTATTACTTAATCAATTAAGATATGACAAAAATAAACAAATAGTATCTGAAAGACAAATAATCGATTCAAAAATGCTCGGTACATTATGCATGGATGAATTTATCCCGGGAGAAATATGGAAAATTTATCCCTATAACAAAGATTATTCTATAAGTAGTTTTGGACGAGTAAAATATAAAGAGAGGATGGTTCCTCAAAAAGATGAGGAAGGAAAAATTGGATGGCTTAAGTTAGATGGCGCTAATTTTGATAATAAATTATTGCACTATTATACATATCAATTAACGGCTTGGACATTCTTAATACGACCTGATACAGGTGAGTACCATATTCATCATATTACTAATAATGGTTATGATAATAGTATTGGAAATTTAATTTATTTATCTAAAACACAGCACGGGGAAATTCATAGAATTGAAAATAAATATAAAAAGTTATAATCTTTATAAAAAAGCATCTAACACCCGCTTCAACCTGACATTGCCTTTACGGCAATGCAGGTTAAGCGAATGTTAGCCTGACACCTTCGGTGCAATAAGAGGGAATAAAATGAATAATGAAATTGAATGGTTAGTTGGCGTAGATCATGATGAGTCAACAACCACCACCAAAGGTGGTGGCTTGAAAAGAACCGCTCAAAGCGGTTTAGCCTAGCCTACGGCTACAGGCCTAATTGTTCCTGCAATTCGTCTTGTCGAAGATCGTCTTTCTCCTGTTCACGGATATACTTCTGTATGACTTCTTCATCAAGTCCCACCGTCGAAACAAAATACCCTCGTGCCCACATATGCTGCCCCGTAAAGTATCTTTGTCGTTCTCCATACCGCCTTGCTATATACAGGGCACTTTTTCCCTTTATGTATCCCACCACCTGTGCAACAGAATATTTCGGCGGGATCTCGATTAATATATGTATGTGATCGTTCACCATATGGCCTTCCAAAATTTTACTCTCCTTTTGTCCTGCCAAACGATGCAATTCTTCTCCTAATTCTTTTCTTATCGCTCCATACAATTTTTTCTTCCGATACTTCGGTATAAATACTATATGATATTTACACTCCCATTTCGTATGCGATAAACTTTTATTGTCCATAGTTTCCTCCGTGTGTAACTTTGAGCGGTTCACACCTTGGATTCTATGGACTTTTTCCCTCTCCTCCTATTGCCGGATCTGCCCAGCTTTTCCTGTCCACCGCCAAAGGCGGTGGTTTACTACAGATTAATTATTAAAACTACGTTTTGATAGATTCAGAAGTATTGAATTGTCAAAAACGTTATTACAAGAAAAATGTAGTAAAACAAATATTCAATTAACCGATGCGGTAATAAATGAAAAAGCAAAAGGTTTATCATCGGCAATTGATTCAGCATTAAATTACTGGGATATCAAAGGTCAAAGTTTAAATGCTCGAATTCTATCCCGCTATTACTCATTATTACAATTGACAATTGCTGAAGAGGTATCCGCAATAACTAATAATAATGGTCTTAAAGAAATTCAAAAACACACGGAACAAGGACACGGGTTAACTACTTTCTCTCAAGATTACAATGATAACATTCTTAACAATTACTATTGCTATATTCGACATGATGGACATTTCTATCATTATTTGAAACACTTGAATATCAGTAATCTAGAGACAATTACTCATATTAAAAAAATAGATAAGGTTGATGATGAATCACGTTTTCATTTAGTATCATTAGCAGATTTATTTCGTAGAATTCCAGAATTAAATACAGTACTTGAAGAATATACCGGAGAAGTTCCACTTTCTTTACATTTTGGATATGATTCATCAAGTAATTATGCTGTTGAAGAAAAATTGCGCGAAGAGTATACAAAAAAAACAGGGACATTTATTATAGATGTTCCAAAAAGAGAAACTTCAAAAATTACAACATATGTTAAAATATATACATCTTCGCAAAAAATGAATATAGAGTACCTTAAAAAAATAGATACACCATTTGATAATTTTAAATTAATCAAAAAAAATAAGGATGAAGAAGGTTATATATCATGTAGTTTTATACATGATAATACTGGAATCTGGTGGGATCATATACCACACTATAAGTCCAGTTATTCAGCAACAACTTATATAGTACCGTTATTAAAAGAAGTAAATGACCCAATAGCTATTAATTATATGCTTCTGTATACTTTAAGCATAATTGTAAGATATTTACCTGATATGTGGTACGAAATTGTTCAAGGGAAATATGCAAATATTGGAAGATTAATAGATTATTATATATCAATATATGACCATGTTATTCCGCATCAAATGCTTGAAAGAATTACTGGAAAGAAGCTACATCTTAGTTTTCCTGGTGGCTTTGATTCTCCAGTATAAGGCTAACACCCGCTTCAACCTGACATTGCGTACAAGCCGCAATGCAGGTTAAGCGAATGTTATACGCACAGCCCTCTGGGCTGGAAGGATATATAAATGAAAAAGAAATTACAAATATTTGTATCATCGACTTATATTGATTTAAAA
>NZ_JAFEVM010000076.1:0-2517 GCF_016901105.1 Treponema sp. Marseille-Q4523
TGTATGTACTTTTGAGCAGGAGATATAAAAGCTGTACCGGTTGTACCGGACATAGGTCCCTCGTCATAAGAAATTGCGGGACTGACTTAAGATGACTGATATATGTATTATAACCTGCTTTTCCGCAGATTTCAACGTTTCGGGGAAAGTTTTTAATTGGTAATTTGTAATTATCTTGGAAATTATCAATTACCAATTACACATTAATCATTGATTACTGCACTTTCTAAAGCTTTTCGATTTCTTCAACGGAAAGACCTGATATTTTGCAAATATCTCTAATCGGATAATTCATATCCTTCATTAACTTTGCCGTGTCAAGCTTTGCTTGGCGCGAGCCGTCGGAAAAGCCTTGCTGTATCCCTTGTTGTATGCCAATCCTTAAACTTTCTTCTCTCTGTACTGCGATATCCGTATCATAATCATATTCTGCTACTAACATGTTTATTACCTCCCGTGATTTTCTCTGTAAGTATTCTTTTAATATTCCTTTTTCTATACATATCTTTATCGCATTGGTAAAGCCGTTTTCGCTGTCGAGTTGTGTTTGCTTTCTTACCTCTTCTACAAAGAGGCTGTATTCTTCAAGCGGTTTGCAGGCTGCTAAAACTTTGTTTGCTTTATCCGTGTTGATGTTGAGAACCCGTACCGTCAACTCCAGCGGCACTTGTTTAGGTTTTGTAATAAAGGCATCGGAAAGTTTTAGAACCGTAGTTTCCGGGTAGTCTTCCTTGCCGTTATAGAAAACGTAGAATTCCGGCGTCGGTATTTTTGACAGCTTTCTTAAATACCTATCAGTAGGTGCTTGCAGTTTTTCGTAGAGCCTTGCTATGTATTCTAAAAAGCGCAAAGGCATATTTTCGTTTATCGTTGATTGATGCTCTGCAAGGACAATTATTTTATTGTCTACAAGGCAGGAAACGTCGTTTATTATATTCATATACATGACGTTTTCAAGCCGTATATTTTCTACTGGCGACGAAAGCGGAAGGTGCGTGCCGTGCAATGCATTATATAGCGATAAGAAATTTTCCTTAGCCCTTTCGTCTTCACTGAACAAATCGACAAACACCGAGTCTTTATATTTTCTGTTTGACGTACTCATAGCAAACCCTCACTCGATTGTATTATACCATAGGTGAAAGGATTTTAAAAGGGATAATGCTTCAGAATTGCGAACTTAAAGCCGGCGCGGCGCTTAGGAAAAAGGCTGCAGAACCGTTGTCCCGCAGCTTTATCTTTTTTAAACCGAATTCCCCATTACCCATTGAACTCTAGGGCCGGCAAGCCAAGCGGAAGCCAAGAAAGTTGAACCTGTTGCCAGGACTGTAGTTGTACCGTACGCCCACAGCGCAGCCGCCCGCGGTGGCGCCCCAGCTGCCGCCGCGCCTAACACGGTCAGCATCCGACGCAGCACCCTGAGGATCGGTAACAATACCGCCTTGCACATAAGTACTATCGTTTGATGCAGGGTTATCATTATACCAATCAAAACACCATTCCCAAACATTCCCGCTCATGTCGTGTAAACCGAGTACATTCGCTCTCCTTTTTCCTACAGGATGAGTTTTATTTCCTGAATTACCAGAATACCATGCAACCTCTCCTGTTTCCGCCGTATCCCATCTATCTTTGGCTCCGCTTGCACTGTTTAATTTGGTCAGCCGTACATCGCCGCAATTATCGGCGTTTGTGCCGTCGCTTCCCTGCCATCGGGCGGCGTACTCCCATTCCGCTTCCGTCGGAAGGCGATAGCCTTTTTTGCTCATATCGGCATAAGCGGCATCACAAGCAGCTGTATCAGTTGCATCTTTTAATACCGTAGTATCGGTTTTGCTTTTGCGGTAGACGCATTGCTCATCGGACCCCAGCTTTATTTGAGTATACGCATTACACCACACAATACAGTCCCGCCAACTTACCATTGTTACAGGATGATTTTTGTTTTCTGTAGGAGGCTTGCCTATGTTTGCATAATTGGGATCAGTACCTCCGCCGCCTGTGCCGTCCCAACCTTCAAGCCCTTTGTTTGCAAAGACGTAGCCTTTACCTTCTGCCCATGTCCGTACCTTGTGCCATAACTCGTACGTTACCTCTGTTTTACCGAGCTTGTAGGGACTTAATTTTACCTTTCGGCCTGCACGGAATACGCCTTTCCGATTAGCTTCAGTTCCGGGTAAGGTGTAGTCAGGGTCAACGCCTACAATGCCTGTTGTCGTAGGTATTATTTTTATAAAGCCGTCACCTGTGTCTTCAAAACTACCGGCAGGCGTCCCGCCGCCGCCGGAGTTACCGCTTCCTGAGCCGTTCCCGCCCGCGTTGTTCGGACAGCCGGTCATGCCAAATAGCGCAATAAGCGCTAAACCGATAAACAAAATTGATTTTACTCTGTGTTTCATAAACACCTCCTTAAAATGTTGTTTTCTTAGGGAGAGAGAGACAACCCCGTTTAGGGCAAGGTTTCTTCTCCGCTTATAACCCATTTGTTCCGGCATGGATGCCGGTAAAACCCGCACT
>NZ_JAFEVM010000077.1:0-2208 GCF_016901105.1 Treponema sp. Marseille-Q4523
TAGTTGTATATATTCGTCGCCAAGGATATGAAATAATATTATTTTGCGCTAAAGACGTTTCTTTTATACTAAAATTGTCAGCAAGTAAGTCAATCAACTTAGATAAGTCATTTTTATTTGTACTTATGTATTTATCAGAGGTATAACGTAAATTTTCCGATTCTTTGAAATGACCAAGTTTAGAAATTTTTTTTGATAAATCTTTTGAAAAAGGCGGAAATTCTCCAATAATATTTTTTGCCCCATTTGAAAAACCCGCTCCGCAAAATAGAATTGCTTTTCCTGTTAATATTTTATCTCTAAGTTCTTTTATATGTATTCCCATTTTTTTCTCCCCATATTATAATCTTGTAGTGCCCTGTGCAGGGGTATCCATATAACACTTCGTTTACTTTTCGTTCATTGTATCATACAAACCAGTAATTTTCAATCTAACGTCTAAATTGGTGAAACTCCACGGAAATCAATTTTTGAGTATAGGTAAATCACAACCACCCGTAAAACAGGTGGTTTACACAAAGCTTATAAGGCTAGGGTCTCAATCCGAGACTTTATACCAGCGATTGTGGGTTTTCATAAGATTTTCCTCCATAAGCATATATAACTACTTATAGAGTATGGATGAAGAAATGGCTTGAAAATTCATCACTTTTTTGATAAAAATCAGCTTCAACCTTCAAGAAGTACGAGATGTTTCTGTATGGAATCACCGCCATCCGCGGCGGGGAGGAAACTACAAACCCACTAAGCAATGCTTGCTTGCCGGGCTTTCCTTGTAGTGGGGCAGCGTTCGAAGCCTGGGTGCAGGGCGGAACGCTGCACATATCGTTTGGTTAAAAGACGGCGTGGTAAATAATAAGTTTACAGGAGACTGGGTTGTTATGACGGTTCCTGCAAGCGCAGGTATTCAGCAGTATACGATTTGCCAGGGTGTGCCTACAAACGGTGATTATGCTAATAAGGTTATCGCAGCGTACTTTACAAACAAAGAATTACGAGACGACGGTGCTGACGAAGTAAAAGAAACAAAGCCCTGTAGGCGTCAGCTTGCCGGCTTTTTTATATGAAAAGTGCGGTGTTCCGAGTCGTTCAGATGAAGAAGCGGGCTTGTTTTACATGAGGCTTCGCCCGGGAATAATCAGCACGCGGTTTCAGAAATCTCTGTTATTATTTATTAACGATAAAAACAATTGGATAACATGGTGCTTTTATACGGCGGATCAAGCCTGCCATCTTCTTATACCGATAAGATATAGAAAATTTTATGAATTTATTATATAATAGAATTGTATGGGAGGTCATATATGCCTTATACAGTTTTAGAAAAAGAAATTGCAACGCTTCCTCCTGCTGCAATAAGTGAAGTTGTTGATTTTATCCGCTTGATAAAATTGAAATTTCCTGAAGATAATTCTGTTTCTGAAAAAAAATCTCTTTTTGGCGTTTGGAAAAATGAACCTTTTTATATGTCTCCGGATTTTGATGACCCTCTTGAAGATTTTTCGGAGTATGTGTAATGAAGTATTTGCTCGACACGCATACAGTTCTTTGGTATTTATTCGGGGATGATCGATTGTCGAAAAGTGCTAAAGATATAATTGAGTCTAATGTTTGTTTTTACAGTTATGCCTCATTTTGGGAGATTTCAATAAAACAAAGCAAGAAAAAATTGGAATTTACTCATACTGTATATGAAATAGATGAGATGTGTAGACGAGCAGGATTTAGGAAACTTCCGATTACACTTGATGATTTCGACAGAATTAGAAATCTGCCGTTTCAAGATAATGTAAGACATAATGACCCTTTTGACAGGATTTTAATCTCGCAAGCACTTGAAAATGATTTAACAATCGTAACTACGGACGGAAATATTCCGTTGTATGATGTAAAAACTATTTGGTAAAAGATAGGAAACCTAACACCTGCTTCAACCTGATATTGCTATGCGATGCAGGCTATGGGGAGTAATCAAAAAACACGAAATAATATTTTAAAATGTTGCTTTATAGGTAAAAATCGCTTATAGTATAAGCAAATGTGTCGGTGTTTTTGATTTGAAAACACATGAAATGACAAACGGCGATTTACCATCAAAAGCTCAAAACTTAGTTAAAGAATGGTTAAGCATACATGATAAAGAACTTCAAAAAATGTGGGATACTCAAACTATCGTGAAATTAGCTCCATTGGAGTAGAATATGATTC
>NZ_JAFEVM010000007.1:0-90607 GCF_016901105.1 Treponema sp. Marseille-Q4523
ATACAATGGGATGAGCAGGACTGTTTTTCTACTTTTTGCATTATAAAAGATTTATATCGTGACCAAGATAATCTATGCGTAACTTGGGGGAAAGAATTAGATTTATTATCATTCTACATGGATGAGATCAACTATGAAAACGGATGTTTTTATATAAATGTTGTAAAAACATTCAACTGCAAAAAAAATGAAAATAAATCACCTTTTTCAAGTTGGCCGATACAGGAAGACGAATGTACGATAATTTTACGGTTTGACGGAGATTATCTTGAAGTTTATCTCAATAATTTAACTGACTATTATGATACCTTTTGCAAAGTGGATAATGAAACATTGAATCAATACAATAATCTAATCCAAACGAATAAATGCGACCTCTCCCGCGTCACTTGGCCCCGCCACGCCGACGGCTCTTGCGACTACGGCGGAAGTAAAAAAGCAGACACGACAACTAAGCCGGCAGCAATTTCATCTACTCAAACTACCAATGTCGCCCCAAACAAAACTATGATTGTCAAAGAAAACCTCAAACTTCGAAGCGGGGAAGCAACAACAACTTCCGTCCTCGCCGTGATGTTTACCGGTACAAAGGTAAAAATTCTAACACTTGGAAAGCAGGCAACCATCGACGGTATTACAAGCAACTGGGTACAAGTGGAAGTGCAGGCAGGCGCAAAAGACAGGGACGGAAAGCCTATTGTCGCAGGAACAACGGGCTGGTGTTTTGGAGGATATTTGACTGAGCGATAGAAGAGGGTGAAAATTATCTTGCCGTCGGAAACTATTTGAAAACACGGTATCAATTTTACCATGAGGGGTTAGCTCTGAGGGGAGACAAAGGAACAGCAATATACTATTAGACAATCAGCGGAATCAAATAATGGAAGATTGAAATATTTAAGAAATCCATTGAACTACAAAGGAGAAAAGGATAAAAATGTACGGATTTAAAATAAAACTTTTTTCATCTTTACTATTATTAATAAGTTTAACGGAGTTGTATGGTTTCGATATTTGGCAAAATTTAAATGGGAAAGCATGGGTGTTGGAAGAGTATTTTTCTGTAATACGTTTGCATGATCGAGACACTTTAATTGTAAAACTTCCTTTGATAGAAACTAATTATTATTGGATAGATGAGCATGCTGAAGATTTGATAGAATATTATTGGAGAGATTTATACTATATTGATTTTGAAATTAAGTTTTTTGAAGATAAAATATATGAAAACTACCAAGAAATTAAAAGAAGCAGATGTATCCACATTGGAGACCTTGCTCAAGGTTTTTTTACCATACAAAATCTTAAATCTTATGACAATATCATATTACTGGACGTGATTTGCGATGATATAGATGACTTGAATAGATTTATTATTAAGTTGCCGAAAATTGAGAAAAACAAAGATTATGTATTTATGTTAAAATTTGACGGGGATTATCTTGATTTTTATATCGATGACGTATTTATCCATACATTCTGCAGGATAAATGAAGCAACCCTTAAAGAATATGAAAACTTAATAAAAAATAATACTTGCGATCTTTCAAAAGTCACTTGGCCCCGCCACGCCGACGGCTCTTCGGATTACGATGACAAAATCATAATGCCGGAACCGTTAATTCTTACAGGAAATACGGATATCGATAAAGCAACCGCCGGTAAAGACAAGGTACAAGAGAATATCGGCGGGTCTGAAAAAATAAAAAAAGTTCAGGTAAAATCTAAAAATCAAATAATGGCTGTAAAAATTCCGGCCGTATTACGTGCCGATCCGTCGATGGAAAAAGGAACTCCGATGCTGAAAGCTGCTGCCGGCTCGCGTGTACAAATAATAAAAGTCGGTAAAAAGCAAACAATCGATAACATAGAAAGTAATTGGGTAAAAGTAAAGTTTTTAGACGGAGCTAAAAAAGTAACGGGAAAAGATATCAGCCCCGATACCGTCGGTTGGCTATTCGGGGGATATTTAGAGTAGGTGCCGAAAATACCGGTAGATCAAAGAAACTGTCCGAAAGCTGAAGTTTTTGGACGGTTTCTAACGCGCTGTCGTACCCGTTTATAGGCAAGCTAAAAGAAAACGTATCGCACGATGTACGTACAGGATAAAATGAAAAATAACACACTTGTATTATTACTGTGTTTTACAGGGCAAAATATCCGCGTTGCAGCGCAAAAGCGTTCCGTCGGATAGTTTGCAATATACGGCTCACAACACCAACGACACGACTTTATTGACAAAGGCGCCGATAGGAATAAAGTCGATGCCTGTCGCCCGCTCGGCTGCGATGAGGGCGAACAAAGCGAAAGTGCCCCATTGCATAAAGCGCGCTTCTTTTTCTTTGCTGAGGTTCATCCCCGAAAAAAATACGTGACTGCCGTCGAGCGGCGGGATGGGCAAAATATTGAAAATAAACAATCCGAGGTTGATCGTCGCCGTATACAGGATCACGTAAAAAACGGTTCGATACACGGCGAACAGCGGCAGCGATGAAAAACTTATGCCGGCGGCTCTGAACAATTTTACAATAAAAAGAGAGACGATGCCGAGTACGAGATTCGACAGCGGGCCTGCAAGCGCGATGACGACTCTGTCCCGTCTCGGATGCGCCAAATTCCGCGGGTCGAACGAAACGGGTTTTGCCCAGCCGAAGCCCGCGATGACGATAAACAAAAAACCGATCGGGTCGATGTGTTTGATCGGATCGAAGGTGAGCCTTCCGTCCGCTTTCGCCGTCCCGTCTCCGAGCTTGTACGCGGCGAGTGCGTGGCAGTATTCGTGCAGCGTAAGCCCGATGACGATCCCGGGCAGGGAATACAATGTATCGATGATGTCGAAATGCATACGAAGCATTGTATTGCATTTTTACGGCGCTGGCAATGTGCGCACAACGCGTATGTGCGCACAACGCGTATTTTCGTCGGCGCTCAGTGCGCGGCAAAAAACGCGCCGAACGATTTTACGATATCGGCTCCCGCGATAAAAGTGCCGGTCGAACTTCCGAGTGTCGAAAGCAAAAACACGAGGAGCACGCGGAGGAGGCGGTTTCGGTACCAACCTTTTATGCTTCCGGCATCGATTTGCAGGCTTTCCATATCGGACACTTTCGGTTTGCAAAAGTAGGTCTGCATGACGCCGGTGATGAGTCCGACGCCGATGACCGGCGTGAGAGACGTGATCGGAGCTCCTACGGCTGCAGCCGCAATCGTGATCGGGTGTCCTCCCGCCGCGAGTGCTCCGATCGCCGCAAGACAAGCGTTCCACAGTATCCAGCTCCCGAGCATTTCACTTCCGACGTGTTTTCCTCCGAGCGCAAAGCCGAGGGCGACGAGGGCGATTATCGCGATCGGGATTATCCATGGGGCGTATTTTGCAATCCCCCTTTTCGGCGGCACCCGGTCGATGTCGCTTGTATCGGTAGTCTCCTCTCCGACTGCAATTTTTTTAAGATGCGCTTCCACGCCGGGAAGGTGCCCCGCGCCGAGGACTGCGAGCACTTTGTCGCCGTCCGCTTCCCAAATGCGAGAAGCGAGATAGCGGTCGCGCTCGTTTATGAGTACTTCCTTTACCGCAGGTAAATACTCTGCAAGTTCGGTCATCATCGAATCCATTTCATTAGATTTTTTCAAAGCTTCGATCTGTTCGCTCGATATCTTTTCTTTGTCGAATGCGCTTGCGATGAGCGCGGAAATCAATTTGCTTTTTCCCCACAGCGAATTTTTTGCCCACGCACGGCGGAGCGTTACGGCGATCGGGCGGTCGACCATGACCGACGGAATGCCGAGTTCGGAAGCGGTGTTTATCGCGGCGAGCATTTCATCTCCGGGTTTTACACCGACGTTTTCACCGAGCCGCTTTTGAAAAGACGCGAGCACCAAATTCGCCAAAAGCAAAAATCCCTCTTTGCGCTTCAATACCGCAATGATGTCGAGTTTGCTGTAGCTTTCGGGATCGGTCATGGAACGGCGCCGCTTTTCGTCGAGTTCGATCGCGACGCAGTCGGGCTTTTGTTCTCTGATCGCGTCCGTCACTTCTTCGATGCTTTCGTTAGACACGTGCGCCGTTCCGAGCAGCGTGATCGTCCGTCCGTTCAGTGAAATCGTTTTTTGCGTGTTGCTCACTTTCCCAGGCTCCATTCGGCAAGCCGGTATTCGAAGAACATCGGTGCCTGCATTTTAATAATTTTCGAATAATATTCGTTTGCGAGCTTTGCCGAACCTTTGAGCTCGTAGAACAATCCCATGTAGTACCACATCTTACCGCGCTCGGACGGTTTGTCGATTTTATCGATTTTCAGCCTGAGCGAATTTTCCGCGTTGAATCCTCCCTGGTCGTGATAGAGGCGCATCATTTCGTAGGCGAGCGACGTGCGATCAAAGCCGCGCATCGCCTGTGCTAAAAATTTTTTGCAGTCGACGATGTTTTTTTCTTTAAGATACGCTGCCGCCGTCATGAGTACGTAGGAAAAATCGCTCTTGTTATACGAGTACGCTTTTTGAAACGCCGCTCGCGCGTTCGCCCAGTTTCCTTCGTGCCATTCGAGCAGCCCGATATCTTTGTATGCGTAAAAATAGTCGGGATTCGTTTCGGCAACTTTATTAAAATCGGCGAGCGCTTCTTTGTATTTTTTTTGTTCGTCGTAGAGTCCTGCGCGGTACACGTATGCGAGAAAGTACGACGGATCGAGCGCTATCGCTTTCGTCCACGCCGCTTCCGCTTTTTCGAATTTGCCGCGGTAGCGGAGGTAGGTTCCCAAGTCGAGATAAAAGTCGTAATTCGAATCGTCGGCTGCAATCGCCCTTTCTATATATTCCGATGCACGCAAATAATTACTGTCGTCCGCTTCGATTTTCCCCAAATACGAGAGGGCGAGCGCGTGAGAAGGATCCTTTGCGAGGATCGCTTCGAACGATTTTTTCGCTTCGTCTATGTCGCCGATATAAAACGCCGTTTGTCCGAAGCCGAAGAGCGCGTCGATGTTGCCGTTCTCTCTTTGCAGCGCTTTTTTATATGCGGCGTTTGCAAGTTTGAATCGATGTTTGAGCGCATATTGTTCGGCGAGCGCGATGTTCGCCGCCGCATTGTTCGGATCGAAAGCGAGAAGGCGTTTCATAAACACGTCCGCTTTTTTGTTGTCGCCGGAAGCAAGCGCCGTTTGCATATTGAGTTCGAGTACGTCGATATTGTCCGTGTCCCGTGCGAGCAGCGCTTCCCCGGCTCTTTTCGCTTCTTCGGTACGCCCTGCCGAAAGGAGGAGCGATGCGCGGAGAATTTCGATCTCCGTGTTTTCTTTGAGCGCATCGGGCAGATTTTCAAACGATGCGAGCGCTCCGGCCGTATCGTTTGCCGAAAGAAGCGCATGCAGTTCTCTGACGAATACGACGTCAGCCGGAACGGTCGGCGTTTCCTGTACCGTGTCGATCGGTTCCTCGCTCTGTACTGCGGGCGGTTCTTCTGCAGCCGACGGGGAGGACGGTTCCTTCGCTTCGGCTCTTTCCGCTTTGCTTTCCGTACCGCCCGTTTGCCCTCCTGCCGTATCGGACGACTTTTCTAACGGCTGTTCCGGCCTTTCGGCGGGAAGGGCAGGCGCACTTTGCGGGAAAGGAAGCGACTCTGTGCTTTCCTGCACGCGGTTTGCATTCTGCCCGCTTTTCGGCGTACTTGCGCACGATATGAACGATATGACGAGTACGGCTGCGAATACGCCGCTTATAGGGCGGCTGAGGGATTTTTTCATCGTATGTTCCTCATTGTTTCCTTGTAGTTATAATACATAAAAAGGCGCAAAATTACACCGGTTGCAATTCCTTGTACCATTGAGTACACTGTCGTCAATGTACACGAATATCGTCCGAAAGTTTCTGGGACTCCTTTTTGCATATATTGTTATAATTGTCGGCATTTTTATCCTGCAATTTAGAAGCGATTCCGTTATATCCGAAAAGATCGGAAATCTCCGAATATCGCTCGCCGAAACGCGCGGAGAGGACGGTACGACCGTTTTGCGGAATCGGATGATTGCGTCGTTTAACGGTATTACGTTTACGGCCGACGATACGCATCCTTTGACACTTGCCGTGCGCGGAGAGCGGACACCCCGAAATCTTGCGCTCGTATCGTGGAAAAAGCCGACCCCGCGTTCCTGCGAATTCGCGTTCGACGGCGGCGTTTCGCTTTCATTTGCGGTGAGCGGCAGCGGAGACGCGGAGCGTTTGACCGTACACGCGGCCATTCCTGAAAATGCCGACGACGTGCGGCTGCACTATGAAATCGTTCCGGGAGCGGCCGTCGTTTCGGAGACGGATACGCACGTACAGCTCGACATCAGAAACAGCCGATGGGAATTCGAAGCTGCCGAAATTTCGGACGGGGCGGTTGCGTTTACTTCCCATGCTTCCGTCGCGTCATATTCGTATTACGATGCGACGAAAAAATTCTCGTTTGAAAATACGGCACGTTTTGCGTCTGCCGAGCGGAGCGCGTATTCGGTTACGGTCGCCGCTTTTAAGCAGAATTTAATAACGGCTTTTGCCGGCCAGCAGGATATCACCGAGCAGGAAGCCGTTTCGTTCGTCGCCGCGATGTCCGAGCGCGGTCGCTACAACGAAGCGATCAACGCGGTGCCTTCCTCGTTCAGGCGCGGAGTGCAACGCACCTATTTTTCATCTCCGTATTTCGATTCACTTGCGACGATGAACCGTTCGCTCGAACAGCAGATCGCACGCTGCCGCGATATCGTTGCGCAGAACACGATCGATGCGTTTGCCATTTCCGACATCGTCGACTATATGTGTATGCATCCGAGATCTTCTGCTGTCAGAACGCTGCTCGCGACCGCGGCCGCCGTCAAGGAGAACTCGCTTACCGTTTCGCAGGCTGCATCGATCCTCGCGGCTTACGATTCGCTCCTTGCCAAAAACGGCGATTTGGCTGCAATAGTGCAGGATGCCGCCCAAGTCTGCATCGATAAAATTACCGAGTCCTGTTCCGTCGAAAACGAAAGGATTACGATTTCCGAAAACGGTGTTTTCGTATCGGTCGTTCAGGCCGCGGAAATCGGAGATGCCCTTGTGCGTTACGGGCGCGCATCGGGGAACGTTGCGCTCGAGCGGGGCGGCTACGTGATATTGAATTCGTATCTCGCCGAAAGCGCTTCGTTCGATCTCCGTACGCTCGCCGCTTTGTATCCGATCGTCGTACACGATAATCCGTACTATCCGCACTTCGCGCTCCTCGGTTTTGACAACGGGAATCCGGTGTGGGCGTGGACATGTGCGGCGAATATGACGTACCGAAACGACGGCAGCGGTACGGTTACGGTGACGATCGATTTTCCCCAGTCCTATACGCATTACGTTATCATAAACGGCATACAGCACTTCAAAACGATTTACATTTACGATATGGCATTCCGCACTGACCCGCGCTTCGAAACGTATAATTCGTCGGGCTATGTGTACCGCACGGATACGAATACGCTGCTTTTAAAGTCGCGCCACAAATCGCAGATAGAGACGATACGCTTTATCTATTCCGACGCGGCGAGAGAAGCGGCCGAACGCAGGACGATCACCGAAACTGATGCGGCCGGCAATGTCATAGCGCCTCCGCCCGAACCGCGCTCTCCTTCAAGCGCGCTTCCCGAAGGCAATATCCCGATGTCCACGGGCAATGCGTCTCCCGAATCCGCCGAATGACAAAACCGGCGGCGGACGCCGTGTTGCGTGCGCATTTTGAAAGGCCGCATATATGGCGGGGTTGCGAAGCAAATGCGATAGTGTATGCAGCGAACTGAGTTTTCACCTCCGCATTATTTTATTTGGTTTCAAATCTCGTCATTCAAATTGCTATTATTTTGAATAGTGGTTTGGTGTAAATTTGCGGAAAAAAGTCGGTTTATGTAAAATGTAAACGTTGACATTTCGAAAAACTGCCCTTACCATAACGATAAAGTGGATTCGTCCGTATGAAATGCGGTAAAGCAAAACTTTTAGGAGATCGCGATGAAAAAACTCGGTATCGCTTGTATGTCGATTTTGATGTGTGTTGCCCCTGCATTTATGCAGGCCGGTAAAAATTCTTCCGCCGCACAGGATGCCGTCGGAGCGCCGTTTGCAAAGCGAGTGACGATCAGCATCATGAATTCGAAGCCGGAAATCACGGAAGCGCTGGAAGCGGGCGCCGCCAAATTCGGACGCGAGTTCAATGTCAAAGTGCAGGTGTATGAAACGTCGTCTCCCGGCGACACGCTTGCGCAAAAATACGCGGCAGGTGATGCGCCGACGATCGGTATTATGGATATTGCGAACGTCCGCGATCTCTATGCCGAAAAGCTTTCCGATCTTTCCGATCAAAAATGGGTCGCAACCGGAGGCCGTGCGCTCGGTGCGGTCATGAACGGTAAAGTGTACGGTATGCCGCTGACGATCGAGGGCATGTGCCTTTTGTACAATAAAACTGCGATCGAAAAAATCATCAAGCGGAAATTCAATGCAGCCGATTATACGTCGCTGAAAAAATTTACGGCGCTCTTGAACGAACTCAAAGCCGGCGGTATGAAATATCCTGTGGTGCTGAACAAAGAAGACTGGTCTATCGGGCAAAAAGGCTACCAGTGGATATACGATTATCAGGACGGAACGGCGGCAGGAGCGGTCGCATTTTTAAAAGACGTCAATTCCGGAAAAACGTCATTCGGAAAAAATGCCGTTTTCCAAAAAGTATACGATGCGTTCGACCTGTTTATCGAAAACAATATCAATCGCGCAGATCCGCTTGCGGCCGACTACGATTTGAACGCAAGCTATGTCGCCGAAGGTGAAGCGGCGTTCTGGCTCAACGGAACGTGGGCATGGCCTGATTTTGCGCCCTATGCGGTCAAAGGCAGCGAATACGGCGTGTGTGCATTCCCGTTCGACGACGAGCCGAAGACACAGGGCAAAGTCGTCGTCGCCGCTACGAAGTTTATGACGGTCGATAAAGTCAACGCTTCCGCCGATCAGCAAAAAGCCGCGAAGATGTTTTTGAATTGGCTCGTCTTTACAAAAGACGGACAGGATTGTTTAATCAATAAGTGCGGTATCGTAACGGCGTTTACGAATATATCGCTTGCGCCGAATAATCCTTTTAATGTGAGTTTGAAAAAATTTATAGACGCGGGTCTTGTCGTGGACGGGGCGACCTATATGCCTTCCGATCACAGAAGCAAACTTGCGGCGAATATGCAGGCCTATCTCGCGGGAAAAATGACGCGGGCGCAGATCGCCGAAAAGCTTGACGCATATTGGCGCGAGCATTTGCCGAAACAATAAACACAAGAGAACCTCTAAAAACTCCGGTTTTAAGAGGTAACTTTAAAAACGCGGGGGTAAGCATGAAATTTGCGGATAAGAAAAAGAACGCTCGGCTGTATGCGTCGTTTGTCGGGCCGTCGGTGCTTTTTTTCATACTCGTTTTTATCGTCCCGCTCCTCTACGGATTTTATCTTACCCTTACCGATTGGGACGGCATCGCAAGCTCGATCGGTTTTACGGGATTTTCGAATTATGTCGAAGTCTTTACCGACCTCTCGTTCTGGCAATCGATGCGGCGGACTATCCTGTATTCGGCCGCTTCGGTTATCGCCATCAACGTCATCGCGTTTTTGCTTGCGTATCTGCTGACCGGCGGCGTAAAGGCCGAAAGTTTTTTACGCGCGGGATTTTTTACACCGAATTTGATAGGAGGACTCATTCTCGGCTATATATGGCAGTTCGTGTTCAGCAGGGTTTTTGTCAATATATATAAAATCATCCCCGTTGCGCTTTTCGAAAAGTCGTGGCTTTCTTCACCGGGTACCGCTATGGCTTCTCTCATCATCGTTGCGACGTGGCAGTATTCGGGGTATATGCTGCTCATCTATATCGCGGGCTTCGTCGGTATTCCGCACGATTTGATCGAAGCGGCGCGCATCGACGGGGCGGGCGAAGGGCTTATTACGCGGAAAATCCGTATACCGCTCATGGTACCGTCTATCGTCATCAGTTTGTTTTTATCAATAACGCGGACGTTCAAAGTGTACGACGTCAACTTATCGCTGACAGCCGGCGGTCCTTATGATTCGACGAAACTCGCCGCAATGCATATCTATTCGAAAGCGTTCGAAGAGCAGAGGTACGGCGTAGGGCAAGCCGAAGCGCTCGTTATGTTTGTCTGTATGGCGGCCATTGCACTGACGCAAACCTATATCGGGAAAAAACGGGAATTGGAGATGTAGTATGCAAAACAGTATAGAACTAAAACCCTCGTCGAAGGGTATCGCGCTGAGGACTGCGGCTGCCGTATTTCTTTTGTGTTTGTATTTCTTTCCGTTTTTTTTAGTTCTTATCAATTCTCTCAAACGCAAAGTGCAGATCGTAAAATATCCGCTGCGCCTCATCGATGAAAGCGGTCTGCAATGGGGCAATTATAAAGCAGCCGTCGTCAAGATGGATTTCGCCCGCTCGTTTTTTAACAGTCTTTCGATCACCGTTTTCAGCGTGTGTATATTGCTCGTCTTTTCTTCGATGGCGGCGTACTTTCTCGTGCGGCATTCGAATTGGAAATCTTCGAAAGTGACGTTTGCGCTTATGATGGCATCTATGGCGGTGCCGTTTCAAGTCGTCATGATACCGCTCATTTCCATTTACGGCGGCATGTTCCACATACTCAATTCGCGTACGGTACTCGTTTTGATGAACTTCGGTTTCGGAACGGCGATGTGCATCTTTATGTGTCACGGATTTATTAAATCGAATATCCCGATCGCATTGGAAGAAGCCGCCGTGATCGACGGCTGCAATCCCCACACGATTTTTTTCCTCATCGTCTTTCCGCTTTTAAAACCGATCCTTTCGACGATCGCGATCCTGGAGACGCTCGGTTTTTGGAACGATTATCTTTTGCCCTCTCTCGTACTCGGTAAAAAAGAACTGTATACGCTCCCGCTTGCGATCAGAACGTTTTACGGTACTTTTTCAAACGATTACGGCAATATCATGGCGGCTCTCGTGCTTTCGATGCTGCCTGTCATCGTTCTGTATATTTTCCTGCAAAAGTATATCGTCGGCGGTATCGTTTCCGGGGCGGTAAAATCATAAGCGGAGAAGACTGTGTCGACAATCATCGATGTTGCAAAAGAAGCGGGCGTGTCTACGGCGACGGTTTCCCGTGTTTTAAACGACAGCACGAAGCTGCGCGGAACTACGAAAAAAAACGTTCTCGATGCGATGAAGCGCCTCCATTACCGGCCGAATGCGGTTGCCCGCTCACTTGTGTGCGGCACGAACAGCTGTATCGGCATTATGCTGCCGGATTTGAATATGCCGTTTTGGGCGCAGACCGCGCACGAACTCGAGCGTGCGGCTTCATTTCACGGCTATTCGATCATGGTGACATCTTCTCCTCTCGAATGTGAAGATTATATAAAGGAATACCGCTCGCTCGGACGCAAGATGTCGAACGGCATTATAACGTCGTATATAAACGATACGGAAGATTTTATACGGCAGTCGCTCGTGCCGACGGTCGTCATTGCCAATGCGGACTGCGCTCCGTCCGTTTCGTCGGATGACAAGCAGGGAGGAACGCTCGCTGCCCGGCATTTGATTGCCAAAGGCTGCAAGCATATCATCCACATAAGCGGGGAGTTGAAATATCACCGCTCATCGAATGAGAGGACCTATGCGTTTATACGCGAGTGTGAAAAGAGCGGTACTGCGTACAAACTCTACGAAGCGCCCCTTGCTTTGCAAAAAGAAAACGATTATTCGGCAATCGTCGATACCGTTTTTCGGGAAAACGAGGATTTCGACGGGATTTTCGCAAGCAACGATATCATCGCAAGCGTCTGCATTTCAGCAGCTCTTTCGCGCGGCAGGCGGATCCCGAACGACATAAAGATTGTCGGATACGACGATACGAATATCAGTTCCATGATATTCCCTCCGTTGACAACGATCCGCCAAGACTATAGACTGCTTGCCGACACGGCGATTTCCACGCTCATCGATTTGATGGACGGACGCCGCGTTCCCGACAAACAGGTTTTTCCCGTAACGCTCATTGAACGAAAGACGACATAAGGCGCTCTGAAAACCCGCTTACATTTTTAGAGGTTCACATAATTATTTCGAATACGGAGGGCTCTTATGCCGCAGAAAATTACAAATAAAATCATGCTCATTACCTATGCCGACTGCATGGGAAACGACCTGAAAGATCTCGCTCATGTGCTCGACCGCTATTTGGACGGAGCCGTCGGAGGACTTCACATTCTGCCCTTTTTTCCGTCGTCGGCCGACCGCGGTTTTGCACCCTTGACATACAAAGAGGTCGATCCGCAATTCGGTACATGGGACGATATCGCTTTACTCGGGAAAAAATATTATCTCATGTACGATTACATGATAAATCATCTTTCGTCGGCGAGTGCCGTGTATAAAGATTTTTTAGCAAAAAAAGAGGCATCGCGCTACCGTGATTTTTTTATACGCTGGAAAGATTTTTGGACAAACGGAGAACCGACTGCCGAAGATTTCGACAAGCTGTATAAGCGAAAAAAGATTCCGTATATCGAAGCCGAATTTGCCGACGGTTCGAAAGAAAAACTGTGGACGACGTTCAGCGATCATCAAATCGATATAAATCAATATTCGGAAGAAGCGAAAAATTTTTTAAAAGACAATCTCACCTTTCTCTCCGAACACGGCGCTTCGATCGTGAGGCTCGATGCCGTAGCCTATGCGTCAAAGCGCGAAGGTACGAATTGCTTTTTCGTCGAACCCGAGATTTGGCAGCTGCTCGACGGATGTAATGAGATCCTTTTTCCGCGAGGCGTCGCCGTTCTTCCGGAAATTCACGAACAGTATTTTATGCAAAAAAAAGTTGAAGCGCACGGCTATTATACCTACGACTTTCAGCTTCCCATGCTCACGCTCAATGCGTTGTATTTCGGAAGCTCGCTGTATTTGAAAAATTGGCTCCTCGTCTGCCCGCGAAAACAGTTTACGACGCTCGATACGCACGACGGTATCGGTGTCATCGATGCGCGTTATTTGATGAGCGATGAAGATCTCCTTGCGACGCGGCGGAAATGTTTCGAAACGAATCCGGGAACGTATGAGCTCTATGAAAAATTCGGCGTGCACATGGATCTCGATCGTTTCGATACGTATCAAATCAACTGCACGTATTATTCGGCGTGCGGCAACGACGATAAAAAATATTTTATCGCACGTGCGTTGCAGTTTTTCGCACCCGGCATTCCGCAAGTGTACTACGTCGGCCTGTGGGGCGGCAAAAACGATTTCGAGCTTTGCAATAAAACCGGCGTGCATCGCGATATAAACCGTCATTATTATCCGCTCAGTGAAATCGATTCCGTTTCAGCTTCTCCGCTTGTGAAAAAAATTCTTGCGCTCATGAGATTCCGCAATACGCATCCCGCGTTCGACGGCGAATTTCATCTTTTGCCGTCGGATGAACACAGTTTGCGCATCTTGAGAAAAAACGGCGCCGAGTATGCATACCTTTTTGTCGATTTCACATCCTTTTCGTGCGCTATCGCATATTCGGAGGACGGCGGCGAACGGCATTTTCCGTGTTCATTCTGAAAGATCTCATACAGGCTCGACATACTGCGCATTTGGTCGACAAGAATCGCGTGCAGTTTTGATTTCCTCTTGCGGTTCCGCCTTGTAAAATCGCGGAACGATGCCGTGCGGTAAAAAAATCTCTATTTTTCTAAAAAATATTTTGCGTTTTTATAAAAATGTGGTATACTGATAAGGACTACTTTCGTACAGCAATTGCAGGAGCACAAGTGAATAAGCACGATTTTCCGAAAATTCATTTTTACGATCAGGATTTTGTAGACATCTATAATAAAACGTGGTCGATGCTTGCAGCTTTTTGGATCGATCCTGAGACGTCAAAGGAATCGCCTTCCGGCTGTTTTTTATATCCCGAAAGCGGAAAATGCGTCATCGATCAATTCGAATCGATTTTTTCTTCTTTCTTTCTTGTGTATTCGAACCGCAATTTCAATGCGAGTCAGAACATCGATTACTTTTACAACAAGCAGGAAAAAAACGGTGCGATCCGCTGGCGCTACGACGCGAAGACCGGAAAGCCCCTTCTGCCGAAAACGAATCCCGAAGGCGCGGGTATGCCGCTCTTTGCGTGGGCGGAATTCAATCTCTATCACAAATCCGCGAACAAGCGGCGCATCAAAGAGATCATGCCCAAGCTGCAAAAGTACATGACGTGGCTCGATGAAACATTTAAACAGGAAAACGGTTTGTATGCCGTTCCGTTTACCGCGACGACTATGTTCAATGCTCCTCGCGAAAAAAGTGTCTATCCCGTCGATTTCAATGCGGCTATGGCGATCAACGCGTCTCACATGTCGGCTCTCGGCGACATCCTCAACGATAAAGATTTGAGTTTTCAATACCGCCGCATGTACTTTTCGATCAAAACACGGATCAATTCGCTCATGTGGGACGACGCGACGCGTTTTTACCACGACCTCGACAAAGACGGAAACCGATTGAACGAAAAAACGATCGCGGGATTTTGGCCGCTGCTCGCCGAAATTCCGAATGCCGATAAAGCGGAGCTGCTCATCTCACACTTGAACAACCCCGAAACCTTCGGTACCGATCATCCGTTTCCGACGCTTTCGGCGGACAGTAAATCCTTTAAAAAAACGGGTGAAGGTTTTTGCGGCAGCGTGTTTCCCGCATTCAATTTTATGGTCGTCAAAGGACTCGAAAAATACCGTCACTACGAACTCGCGCGCGAGTGCTCCATACGTCACCTCTACTACATACTCGAAGGACTCATGCCGAACGATCCCAAAGAAAAGGGCGATGTGTACGAAGCGTATCTGCCGACAAAAGAAGGCAAAGCGTCCATGTCGAAAGACGCAAGTTTTCCGCGTCCGCACTATCTCATCACCGTCGGTCTTTCGACGATCGCGCTGATGATAGAAAACGTCATCGGTCTTTCGATAAGTCTTCCGCGCAAAACGGTCGACTGGATCATACCGAACCTCGAAATCATGGGTATCGAAAACCTGTCGCTCAAGCGCAACCTCATAACCATATTGAGCAATAAAAGCAGCCGCGGCTGGGAAATCCAAATGGAAAGCGAAAAGCTCTACTACTTTACGATCAATATCCTCGATCAAAAGAAAAAGACGCTGCCGATCCCGTCCGGCAAGTGCTCCATGCTTATAGATAAATTATAAGGCGGAATCGGCAAAGGGAATGATCTCACAATGAAAGCACTGATTCAACGCGTAAGCTCCGCATCGGTATCGGTTGACGGTGAATGCTGCGCTTCCGTTTCTCGCGGCTTTCTCGTCTTTTTAGGTGTGACGCACGGAGACACGGAAGCGGTTGCCGAAAAGTTGGCGGAAAAAATCCGTAAATTGCGCATCTTTGAAGACGAAAACGGAAAGACGAATTTATCGATCGAAGACGTTGCGGGCGAACTTTTGGTCGTGTCGCAGTTTACGCTGTATGCGGACTGCAGGGGCGGCAATCGTCCCGGTTTTGAAAACGCCGCGAAGGGCGATCATGCGGAGCGCATGTACGAGTATTTTTTGTCGTGCTGCAAAAGCCGATTCCGCTCTGTCGGTCACGGTATTTTCGGTGCCGATATGAAAGTTTCGCTCGTAAACGACGGTCCCTTTACGATCATGCTTGAAACCGTTTGAAACTATCCGACATATTGTTCCGACTCATCATTTTGATAATTTTATCGGATGTTTTATACGCGATTGACTTTTCTCTATTCCAGTACTAGAATACTAAGTATGGATATATCATTGACGGAGCTGCTGCTGCTCGGCATTTTAGCCGAAAAACCGCAGCACGGTTATCACATCGAACATCTCATCGAAGAGCGGGGCATGCGGAAGTGGACTGAAGTCGGCTTTTCTTCAATTTATTACGTTTTGGCTCGACTTGAAAAAAAAGGTTTGGCGGCCGGCGCTCATACGGCGGGCAAAGCGCAAAAGCGTTATTCCATAACCGATAAAGGTATGGCGATTCTGAAAGAAGAAACGAAAAACCGAATCGAAAAGCGGCGGCCTTCGAATATGCACTTTATGACGGGATTAGCCGGAAGCTGGCTGTTAGAATCTTCGGAACTCATCGACGCTTTTAAAAATCGGCGGAACGAAATAAAAAAAGATTTGCAAGCGTTGCAAAAAAAGATTACGGAAAATGAAAATGCGCCGCGCTCTGCACGCGAGCTGTTCTCTTTGAGCGAAACATTGTTGAAAACCGAAGCGGATTGGATAAGCGCGGAATTGAGGAGGATAAAAAAATGAACGTATCGGTAAAACCTTTTATCGGACAGCACTGCGAAACTACGGCGACGGGAACTTTGCTGCATCAGTTGGGGATCGAGCTTTCAGAACCGATGCTGTTCGGGATCGGCGAAGGTTTAAACTTTATTATATGGAACATGAAAACGATGGCGTTTCCGTTTATGGGCGGCCGCGTCAAGCCCGACGTGCTCACTGCGAATATCGCAAAAAATCTCGGATTGAAACTTACGGTACGGGAAACGAGTTCGCATAAAAAAGCGTGGGAAGGAGTTAAAGCGCTGTTGGATGCCGGCAAAGCGGTCGGCTTAAAGCTCGATTGCTATCACCTTGAATATTTTTCGCATCCGATACATTTTGCGGGACACTACGTCGCCATTATCGGTTATGACGATAAAAATGCGTTTTTAATCGATACGAAACAGCAGGGTACTTCTTTGGTGACGTCGCTGGAAAGTTTGGAAGCGGCTCGGAGCGAAAAAGGAGCGATGTCGTCGAAAAATCTGTATTATACGATCGAAAAAGAAAAATGCATTCCGCTCGAAAAAGCCGTCGTCAAAGCGATCCGCGGTAATGCGGCGGCGTATCTTTCTCCTCCGATTAAAAATCTTTCGTACAAGGGCATTGAAAAAGCGAGCGGCGAAATTATACGATGGTTCGACGGCGCCGGAGATGTTAAAACGGAATTCGCCGCGAGCGCGATGTTGATGGAAAAAGCGGGGACCGGCGGAGCGCTGTTTCGAAATCTTTACCGCGATTTTTTAGACGAAGCTTATCGCTTGACGAAACACGATGCGATCGAAAAAGCACACAAAGCGTTTACGGATATTGCGAAAGACTGGTCGCGCGTCATCGCGCTTTTTGAAAACGTCGGAAAAACCGGTGAAAGACGGTACGTGCTGCAAGCGTCGGAACTCCTGCGAAGTCTCGCCGAAAAGGAAAAAGGAGCGATGCAGCTGCTCGAAAATATCTGACAGTAAAAGGAGATGCCGTAAGCGGATGCGGGAAATTGTACTGCAGCTGATCGAAACCGTCCGGCCGATGAAAATCGTGCGATTAAAAATTGATTTCCGCAGCGAATGCAATACGGGCAATGCGTGCGAGTCCACACACCCTTGAAGTTACGCGCTAAATTCTATTATACTTATATATACTCGCAAAAAATACCGAAAGTTCACTTTTATTTTTGAGGTTTTTTGTTAATGAAAGAAAATTGCATCGACTGCATTTTACGCACGGATACCGACATAACGCCCGAACAGCTTTTTTTTATGACGCGTTATGTTCCGTATCGCGTCGTAAAAATGATGGGTGAATCCGCCTGTTGCTTTTTTGAAAGGACGATAGAAAAGTTTCAAGGCGTCATGGTGTACCTCGATATCATCGGTTTTACGAAAATCGTCGACGGCTATATGAAAACCGGGCGCGATGTTGCCGATTTGACGAATACGTTGTCCGATTACTATTCAGTCGTCATAGAAACCGTCCGCGGGTTCGGCGGCTCCGTATTCCAATTTGCAGGCGATTCGATCCTCATCTGCTTCGACAGATTAAAAGACGAAAGCGACGAAAACAATTTGCGCCGTGCGCTCGCGGCGATGATGCTCATCATCGATCTGAGTAACAACTACAATACGGTTTCCGAAGAATTTGTTAATTTTACGCTGAAGCCGAAAATCGGTATGGGGCAGGGGGAAATCTTTCAGATATTTCTCGGCGATACGGAATATTCGATGACGCCGGTGCTTACCGGAGCTGCCGTCATTCAAGCGATCAAAATGGAAGAAGCGTGCACGACGCAGGAGATCGTCGTGAGTATTCCCGTGTGGAATCTCGCATGTAAAATGGGACTCGAACGCTACTTTGCCGAGCAGGAAGGGTTTTATCACCTGACCGATATCCCCGAAGATTTCGCCTCGTCGGTCGAACGCCCCGAATACATCGACGTGGAAACGTGGTTCACAAATCCGCGTTTTTACAACCGCCTCTATTCGTTTATAAATCCGATCATCTTCAGTCAGATAAAAAACAACGTACAGGGCTTCGACGGCGAATACCGCAACGTAACGTGCTGCATGGTTCGCTTCGACGGCGTCTTTCAACAGGCTGTCAGCGAAGCGTCGATCGCGGAAGGTTATGCGAGTCTTAATAAAATTTATAAAGATCTGCAGGACATCGCAAGCCGTTTCAGCGGCTATTGCGGTAAGCCCGATTTAAGCGACAAGGGCATCGTGTTTCCCGTCTTTTTCGGTATGCCCGTTGCGATCGAATACAAAGAGCGCATGGCGATGCTGTTCGCCAATAAACTGATCGAAGAAGAACAAAAAGAGGGCGGTAAGATCATCGTCAACGTCGGCATTGCGACGGGCGTCGTCTACGCCGGAGAATTCGGCGCGAACATGCGCAAAGATTTTACGATCGTCGGCAACGCGATCAATTTTGCCGCACGCCTCATGATGAACGCGACGAACCACGGCGCTTTTACCGTCTTTATCGATGAAGCGACAAAGTCGAAAACCGCAGCGATAAGCGAAACGGAAACGATGCCCGGCATCATGCTCAAAGGTTTTTCCGAAATGCAAACCGTGTATCATCTTTTGATGATCAAAAAGGATACGGGAAAAGTAAACCATAAGACAGAGCTTCTCGGACGGAGCGGAGAACTTGCGGCGCTCGCATCGCTGTATGAAAAGAGCAGAAGGGGAGAGTTGTGTTTCGCTCCGATCATCGGCGATATCGGTATCGGAAAATCCTATCTCGTCGAACAATGTACATCGGACATTATGGCGAAATATGCCGACACCGTCGTCATGTACGGCAGGGCGTATTCGTATGAATCGGGCACTCCGTTTTTTTTGTGGCGCGATATCATAAAGCGCGTCGTCGGCATAACCGATTCGATGCAGGGCGAAATGCTTTTGCTGCACGTTCTGAACAAATTTGCGCGTGATCTTCCGTCCGATAAAAATTGGGTATCGTATTTTTTGACGACGCTCGGTTACAGCTTTGCGGAAAACCCTGTGACGGCGCGTCTCGATGCGGCGACAAAGCAGCAGCACTTTTTCAGCCTCGTGTATACGCTGCTCGTAAACTATGCGGAAAATCATCCGCTCGTCATCGTGCTTGAAAATCTGCAGTGGAGCGATAATCTTTCGCTGCACTTGCTTTCGTATTTGTTCCGCAAGCCGAAGACCGCGCCGATCCTCATCATACCCGTTTCGCGCGAATCGAAAACGATCAAACGCCTCTATTCTTTAAACAATATGAAAGTGCTGCGCCTTGCACATTTGCGCGATGCGACTGCCGCTCAGCTTGCGGCAAAATTGCTCGGTTTCGAAGCACCCGACAAATTGCTTATTGCGAAGATAGTCGCGGCGGCCGGCGGCAACCCGATGTACATCGAAGTTATCGTCGAAAGCCTCATATCGGGCAAAAAAATCGATAAAACCGAAGACGGGCATTATTACCTTGTCGGTCCCGTGAACGATATAAAGATCCCCTATACGATCGAAAATGTGATCCTCGTGCAGCTGAACGCACTGCCCTACGAAGCGCAGGTCATCTGCAAAAACGCTTCCGTTATCGGCAGGACGTTTTCACTCGATGTGCTGGAAGCCCTTGTCGGCGAAACGATTTCTCACAGCGTCGTCGAACATTCGCTTGCCGAACTCGAAGCGCACGGCTTTATACTCTGCAACAACGCGAAGCGCACGCTCTTTACGTTTAAGGACGCGACGATGCGCGACGTCATCTATAAGACGATCATCGAATCGACGCGGAAGAGTTTGAACACCGCGATCATGAATTATCTCGAAGAAAAATACAAAGACAATATTCGGCCGGCTGTCGGTAAGCTGCTCTACTATGCGAAGGAAGCGAAAGACGACGATGCGATCGCAAAATATACGAAACTTGCTGCGGAGAACTGACGCGATGCGTGAAATTATTTTATTAAATCCCGTTCTAAAAGAGACGGTGTGGGGCGGAAAGCGTCTTTCAGAATACGGTTATGAGCTTCCGAGCGATCGTGTCGGAGAAGCGTGGGCTATCGGCGCGCACCCGAACGGTGACTGTACGATTTCAGGCGGCGCTTTCGGCGGTATGCACCTTTCGGAGCTTTGGAAAAATCATCGCGAGCTTTTCGGCGGAGATGCAGGGGAGCGTTTTCCGCTTTTGACGAAGATCATCGATGCGGAGCGCGACTTGTCGATCCAAGTGCATCCCGACGATGCGTATGCGAAGCTGCATGAAAACGGTTCCCTCGGCAAAACGGAATGCTGGTATATCCTTGACGCCGCACCCGGCGCGAAGATCGTCATCGGGCACAATGCGAAAAACCGCGACGAAGTGCGGGAGATGATCGAACAAAAGCGCTGGAACGAATTTATCCGCGAAGTGCCGGTGCGTAAAGGCGATTTTTTCTTTATTGCGCCGGGAACGGTTCACGCGATAAAAGGCGGCACTCTTTTGCTCGAAACTCAGCAAAGCAGCGACGTTACCTACCGAGTCTACGATTACGATAGGCCGGGAAGCGACGGAAAGCCCCGCGCCCTTCACATCGCCGAGAGCATCGATGTCATAACGGCGCCCTTTGAAGAGCGGGAAGTGCAAAAAGATCCGCATAAAACGATCAATAAAAATCTCGACGAACTCGTGAGCTGTCCGTATTTTTCCGTATGGACGCTCGACGTGCACGGGAGGGCGGAGATCGCACAGGATCAAAAGTTTATGCTCGTCTCCGTCGTCGAAGGCGCAGGGACTGTTGACGGAAAAGCGATCCGGAAGGGGAGTCACTTTATCCTTCCGTACGAGTACGGGCGGGCGATCTTCGAAGGCGATATGCAGCTCGTCATATCCGCAGTGTAAACGCGGGGCGCATGGATTGACGGCGCACGATACGAAAAGTGCTGTAGAGGAGGCGGTGTCCGCGGCGGATGCCGCCGTCGGAACAGGGAGCACAGAAGGCGCTGCGGGAGAAGCGGCGGTCGGCACGGATGCTGCGCTTAACGTCGGGAAAACCGGAGATGCCGAATGCGCTCGATGCGAAGAGGATCGCTTTTCGCGCACGAGGATGCTCGTCGGGGAAGAGGGCATCGAAACGCTGAAAAAAAGCCGCGTCGCCGTGTTCGGTATCGGAGGAGTCGGAGGCTTTGTCGTCGAAGCGCTCGCCCGTGCGGGTATCGGTTCTCTCGATATCGTCGATAACGATACCGTTTCCCTTTCAAACATAAACCGGCAGATATTCGCGCTTTGCAGTACGGTCGGCGCGTATAAAGTCGATGTCGCCGCCGCACGCATCCGCGACATCAATCCCGAATGCGAAGTGACGGCTCATCGCTGTTTTTTTCTTCCCGACACGGCCGGCTTCTTTGACTTTTCCCGCTGGGATTACGTCGTCGATGCCGTCGATACTGTTGCGGCAAAGATCGAAATAATTAAAAGGGCCAAAGATGCGGGTACGCGCGTCATAAGCGCCATGGGTACCGGAAATAAATTCGACGCGTCGCGTTTTCGCATTGGGGACATAGCGGAGACGAGCGTGTGTCCGCTTGCGCGCGTCGTGCGGAGGGAATTGAAAAAGAGAGGCATAGAAAAAGTTCCGGTGCTGTATTCGACGGAGATGCCTGCCGTCCGGGAAAAACCGCCTGCGAGCATTTCATTCGTGCCCGCCGCTGCGGGGCTTTTGATTGCGCAAAAAGTCGTGTGCGATTTGCTTGAAAAAGCGTAAGTTCGCTGATGATATTAATAATCGGTTTGGGTGCGGAGCTTGGCGGGACTCGAAATTGAATCTAATAATTAATAAATTGTGAAAGAAATCCCAAGCCGACGAAAACGGCGACCGCCGCTGTTTTTAAACGTCTGCTTTCGACGATGCTTTTACACCGTCAACCTACGCCCGCGCGGAGCGGTGCCGAAGGCAGACGCCGGAGCGAGCGTAAGCGAGGGAAGCGGCCGAGCGTGAGCGAGCCGCGGAGGGCGGGTTCTTCCGACCGTTTCGTCCCGATTTTTATTTTATTAATCCTGCAGGATTATCCGCAACGATAACTTTTCCCGATTTGATAGCTTCGAATGCTTCGGTTGCGCGTTTTTGGGCTTCCGCCGAGAGGTTCGGGTTTTTGAGGGGGATGCCGACGCCGTCGTTATTCGCCGTGAACTCGAGTTCTTTGCCGCCGGGGAATTGGCCCGCGAGTTCGGCTTTGATCATGTCGTACGAAGCGCGGTCGAGGAATTTCATAGCTGATGTGAGTACGGCGCTCTTTTTGTTCGGCATCATGCCTTCGTTGTATTGATCGACATCGACGCCGACGACCCATACGTCTTTGCCGGTAGAGCGCCTCGTTTTCGCTTCGTTGATGACGCCGACGCCGACTCCGCCTGCGGCAGCGTGGATGACTTTGACTCCTTTGTCGAACATGGAAGCTGCGAGCTGCTGACCTGCCGCGATGTCGCTGAAGGTTCCCTGATAGATGACGTTTTCGGATTTGATCGTTATCTTCGTGCCGAAGTTCGCGTTTGCGTATTTGATGCCCTGCTGCCATCCCCAGTTGAATTTTTGAACGGCGGGGATTTCCATGCCGCCGATAAAGCCGAAGCTGCCTTCTTTGACCTGTACCGCCGCCGCGACGCCTGCGATAAAGGCCGACTGCTGTTCAAGCCACGAAATGGCCGCGACGTTCGACGCCGTTTTGAATACCGAATAATCGGCGTTGTGCGGTTTTCCGTCGAGGATGACGAATTTGACTTTCGGGTATTTGTCTTGCGCTGCGAAAACGGCGGTTTCGAATTTGAAGCCAGGGCAGATAATCATCTGATAGCCCGCATCCGCGAGGTTTCCGATTTCTTTGAGATAGTCGGCTTCCGTCGTTCCTGCAGGTTTCAGATATTTGCATTCGATGCCCATATCTTTTTTCGCGCGGAGGATGCCTTCCCATGTACCTTGATTGAATGATTTGTCGTCGATGGTTCCGGCATCGGTTACCATACCGACGCGGAGCGATTTTTTTCCGGATGCCGAAGAATCGGCGCCTCCTGTTGCGAAGACCGCACCCGCTGCGAGCAGCGCGCACAGAATGGCGATCGTTTTTTTCATAGTGTTCTCCTTGATCATGTGATTTTATTGAGGATAAGCAAGCATCGTGAAAATAGTATACCGACGATCGGTATTAGTCAAGCATTCGTTTGCTGTATGCTTTCACTTTGCTTCCTTATTTGTGCTTTTTTCCTCTTCGTTGACAAAGCCGCGCTTCGGTGCTAGGGTTTTTATGCGGTAAGATAGGGGGATCGGCGGAGTCGGAGAGGTTGCCGTCGTTTTATCAAAGCTTGCGATTTTTCGCAAAAATTACAGAGGTTGTTATGAAAAAAGATTTAGGCGTTCATCCCTATGTGTTTCCCATGCCGGTGCTGATGATTGCGACGTACAACGAAGACGACAGTGTCGACGTTATGAATATGGCATGGGGCGGAATCTGTGCGGAAAATATGATCGCGCTCAATCTCGACGAAACGCACAAGACGTCCGAAAATATTAAAAAGCGCAGCGCCTTTACGCTGAGCGTGGCGGATATAGACAATATCGAAGCGGCGGATTTTTTCGGCATTGCATCGAGCAATACGATGCCCGATAAATTCGAACGCACGGGGCTTCACGCGTATAAAAGCAGAAAAGTCGACGCTCCCGTTGTCGAAGAATTTCCGCTCACGCTCGAATGCAAAGTCGCGGCGATCGAACACGGCGCGTGCGGTTTCCGCGTCGTCGGAGAAATCGTCAATGTCATCGCGGATGAAAAAATCCTCGACGTAAAAGGCAAAATCGATCCCGAAAAAATCAACGCCTTCGTGTTCGACCAATTTCAAAACGGCTATTACCGCATCGGAGAAAAAGTCGGACAGGCGTGGAAGAGCGGCGCCGCGCTGATGGGTACCTCGAAAAATTCGCTTTGAGCAATTTTTTTCAAGCCACCATCTTTGGTGGTGGTAGTTGATTCGCTGTATTATTGCGAATTACAACATCGCATTTTCAAATTCGACATTCGACCTATTAATAATTTTCCCGAATCGGGAAACCGCAGTAGTCGTGTCCGGGGTATACGATCGTTTCAGGCGGAATTGCTTTTTTAATCGACGCGAGACTTGTAAGCATTGCGCCCTCATCTCCTCCGGGTAAATCGGTGCGCCCTGAGCTTCGGTAAAATATCGTGTCGCCCGAGATGAGTTCGTTGCGCGCGGCGCTGTAAAGGCAAACCGAACCCTGCGTATGACCCGGCGTGTGTATTATCTTCCACTGTGAAAGAGCAGTGCGTATGTCGTCTCCGCACGGAATGACATCTCCGAGCGTCTCTCCGCCTGAAAACGTTATGTCGGGAGGCGGCATATCGCGAAGGGCGGAGGCGACGGCTTCAAGTCCCATGAGACGGAGCGATTCGATCTGCGACGAAGGCGAGGAGCCGCCGAGACAGGATGCGTCGGCTTTGTGAATTGCGATAGGGCAGGCGGGATACGCGCGTTTTAGAACCCGAAGCCCCAAAATATGATCGAAGTGTCCGTGCGTTAAGATAATTGCGCGCGGCTCTTTTTTATGCTCTTTAAGCCATGCGGTGATTTCCGTTTCGTCACCGGTAAGGGCGCAGGCGGCGGGGTCGACGACGTATACCGCGTCGCCTGCGAGCGGTACGATATACGTGTTTACACCGAGCGGTCCCGTCCGTAAAATCGTTAATTTTTCCATACGGAAACGGTTTTTACGAAAGCGGCGCGCTCAGACGAGGTAGCCGCCGCTTCTTTCCGAAGCTTCGTTTTCGCTCTTGTACGAAGGAGACGTAAAAGGCTCTTTGTCGTAAGCCGCCTTTTCAGCCGCGGCATAGGCTTTTTCATCTTCAGCCGTTTGTGCCGTATCGTGCGCATCGGAGGCATAGGCGCTTGTGCCTTCGTCCGTATCGTCTTTTTGGCGGGAAAAGCTCACTGCGAGTTTTCGTCCGCGGTAATCGTAGCCGTTGAGCGCGGCGATCGCTTTGTCCGTATCGTCTTTGAACAGCTGCACGAACGAATAATTTGCGAGTACGCGGATATCGCCGATCCTGTCGCGGTCGAGACCGGCAACGCTTACGAGCAGACCGACGAGGTCGCGCGGATATACGCGCCTGTTCCGCCCGATGCTGATAAATATCGTTGCGGCAAGCGCTTCGTCGATCTGCACGCGCGGATGCGGAGTATGCGTTTCGTCGCGGAGTTCATCGAAGGATTCGGCGCTTCCTCTGCGTTCGTCATACGAGGATCTGCCGTAGGGGGCGTCTTTGAAATTTCTTCCGGAACGTCCCCCCGCACCGTGGAGCGAAGTACCGTTCCGTCTCGCGTTCGGGCTTCCGTGAAATCTTCCCTGCATTTCTTTTGTCAGATATGCGGCGACGTACATGCGTTTCGAAAACGGAATCGTCCGTTTGAATATTTTTTTCAAGTCGTTGAGCAGATCCGGATTTTCTTCGGTCATCACTTTGTTCAGCGCGTTTTTCAAAAAAGACGCTACGCGCTCTTTGTCGATTTCAATCTCCCGTTGGAATGCCATATCATTACCTCTTCAAATCAAAATAAAAATTACTGAATCTTCGCTGCAAAACCCGAGCCTGTTTTTCGGAAACCGTTGCGCTCGAACAGAGCGACGAGGCTGTCGGGTATGATCGTGTTTGCAGTCACTACATAACGCTTGCCCCGCTTTTGAAGATCGGCGAGGCAAAGTGAAAAAAGTTCGCTTCCGATGCCCAATCCGCGATAGCTTTCGGGCACGAAAAAACTTGTTAAGACGGCCGTCGTTTCCGTTCGGGACGAAAGGTCCGCCGCCGTAATGCATCCGGCAAAATCACCGTCCGGCGTGCGGCATATAAAACCCGTCTGCCGCACGGACTCTCCGAATGCAAAAAGATGCCGCCATAATTCGCCTGCGGCGTTTTCGATTTCATTACAATCCGTATCATCCGGCAAGGCGGAACAAAAACCGCACACGCATACCGAATGAAGGATGCAATCCGCGTCCCGTGCGGAATCGTATGCCTGAAATGTGAAGTCGTTTCGAAGCAAATCGTCGTATTCTTCGACGATATGATCGAGCTTTTCCAAACCCCATATTTCACGCAAATCGTTGTACCATCCGCCGATGTATTCACGGAGCTTTTTGTTTTTGAATCGATGCCACCGTTTTTCGACTTCAGGAAATCTTTTTAGAACAGTCTTGAAATTTCTGAACACCCCCCTTCCCGAATGCAAAACTTCGATCAGTTCGCTTTTGACAAGCGGCGCATACACGGAAGCAACGAACGCTTCCCGCAATTTAAAACCCGCCGCGGAATCCCATTCGGGCAATGCATAGTAGCGGACTTCGTCCGCTTCGACCGAAGCCGCATCCGAAAGCGCTTCTTTTTCAGCGTCCACAACGAAACGCCGTTCCTGATTTTCGAGCGCAGATGCGATCGCGTCCGCAAGCTCTTCGGTCAAAAGGAACGTCATATCGATTTATTTTGCACCCGAATCGCCTTTGACAATTTCCGCCCGCGTTTTGACGACGCGGCTGATAAGGCCGTATTGCTTTGCTTCGTCGGCGTCGAGCCAGTGATCGCGGTCGGTATCTTTTGCGACCTGTTCTTCACTCGTACCCGTTTCTTCGGCGATGATGCGGTTGAGTTTCGCATGCGTTTTTGCAAGCTCTTTCGCGTGGATCTCGATATCCGTCGCGACGCCTTTCATGCCGCTCATCGGCTGATGGATGAGATAGTGGCTGTTCGGAAGTCCCACGCGTCTGTCTTTCGGAACGGCAAGCAGCACGAGAGCGGCCGCGCTTGCGACCAGTCCCATACCGATGAGGACTACCGGAGATTTGATAAAGCGGATCATATCGAAAATCGCAAAACCCGCATCGACATCCCCTCCGGGTGAATCGATATACATATAAATCGTCTTTTCGTCGCCGGCCGCTTCGAGTACGAGCAGCTGCCGCACGACTTTGTCCGCCAACTCTTTATTGATTTCGCCCGACAGGATGATTTGCCGCGTCTTTAAGAATTTTTCCGTAAGCGGATCGGGCATCTCCGGCATCTTTTTCTTTTCATCGTCGTCTTCATCGCACCGAGGCGACATCGTCACATACTTATACACGATTGCTCCTAACAATTCCAACTTTCCGTCAGCGCATCAGCTGAAGGTCGAGTTTTGAAAATAAATAAAATCGTGCGGAGGCGAGATTCCGGCACACAGGCGAGTTTGCAGAGCAAACTCGGGAGTGAGGCAAAGCTGAACGAAGTTCTCGCCGAAAGCATATTTTATTATTATATACTTTCAAAACTCGATATTCAATTCGCTATAATAAGTTTAATTTCGAGTTTTTTAAACTCGAAATTTTCCATCCGTTTCGCTCACCGACTGAATGGCGAGTTTGGAAATCAAATCAAATTATGCTTACGGCGAGGTTCCGGCACACAGGCGAGTTTGCAGAGCAAACTCGGTAGTGAGGCAAAGCCGAACGAAGTTCTTGCCGTAAGCACAGCTTTATCGGTTAACATTTTCCAAACTTGCCATTCAATCTAATAATATACTGAAATAATGCGTTGTGAGCAAGGCGGGATTTTAGCGGCAGAGCAAGGGCTGCATCTACAGCGTCTGCAACCGGCCTTTTGAAAAAAAACGGTTTATAGTGTATAATGAAAAATCCTTTTTACGATGCAGTATGCCGTAAAATATTCGAACGATACCGGAGACGGAGCGTACAATGCCGGAAGAAAAAACGGAAGCATCACTTGCTTTTTTACGTACCCGCGCCGATCACGCGGCGGAAATACTCGAAGATTACACCGAAGTTATCGCAAAAATAATAAAAGAGGCCGGCGAGTGCCGCGTTATGGATCTCGCACGGTATTTCGGCGTGAGCCACGTATCCGTCATCCAAGTGTTGCAGCGTTTAAAAGCCAACGGTTTTATAGAAAACGAAGCTCGCAAACCGATACTTCTCACAGCTGACGGCTATGCGCTCGCGCGAAAATGTACGAAGCGTCACGGCATTGTCCGAAGCTTTTTATTGAAAATCGGTGTGAGCGAAAAAACCGCCGTCATCGATTCCGAGGGTTTGGAACATCACATCAGCGCCGAGACGCTCGAGTGTATGAAAAACTTTATAGCGGAACGGTAGGCGAAGTATCGGCGGTTTGCGGGGTACGTGATGAAAGCGTCGCACGGAAAAGCGGAGTCGAAACAGGAAGCGGAACTGCGCGCTATTCTATCATCAGTTTTATATTGGCGACAACCGCATCGACTTCAAACTTGGATGCCTTTTATCCCACTTCGTTTCCAAAGTATTTACAAAAACAAGAGTAATTATCCTACTCCGAGTAAAATACAACAAACACCGATTAGTAAGAGTATCCAACTCCCAATTGCCACTATTTTATTTAAGATTATCCATCCCATGGCTTTTGCTGTTGAATCTGTGATATGATGTACAGAAGCAAAAACCCTGCCTAAAATTCCAAGAATTACTAAGACGATACCTAATCCTAACATTTTATTTCCTCGTATATTGTTTTTGAAAATATGTTGGAAACTCTACACCCAGCTAAAGTATTATATAGTACTCCCCACATATCTTCATCCACTTTCTAATTATAATAATATATATTATAATTTTTTTCAATATGAATTTTGTAGGGTATAAACAAAAAAATCGATTTTCCCGTAAGGCGAATTGTATAGTGACGGTAGTATGCTGCAAAATTAAACTACTCCTTCGTTTTAGAAGCGTACGAATTTATATTTAAATATTGTAACTTTACTATTATTTTAAGCCCTGGATTATTTTTAAGTCTTTCATCAATTTTTTATTATCTTTTTTCTTTCCCCCTCTTGACAATATTAGGTAGTGTATACTACATTAGTATTGTCTATATGTAGTATATACTACTTTAAGACTGAAGGATATCCGCTCAACGAGAAAAAACGGTCCCTGCGATTTCGTATGTAGTTTATACTACATATAATTGTAAATATATTCAGGAGTTATTATGAAAAAAAACATAGGGTTTACCGCCGCTTCGATTGCCGCGGCGGCAGTGTTGTGCGCCGTCTGTATTACCGGATGCGCAAAGAAAAGCGCTGCGGCGTCTGCAGGCACGCAGGATTCGGCACGGCCGAAGCGCGTCGTAACGACTTTTACGATCTTGCAGGACATAGCGCAAAATATTGCGGGCGATAAGATTCTCGTCGAATCGATTACAAAGCCCGGTGCGGAAATTCACGAATACGAACCGACGCCGCTCGACGTCGTAAAGGCGCAGTCTGCGGATTTGGTTTTGCGCAACGGCTTCGGTCTTGAGCGCTGGTTCGAAAAATTTATGGGAAGCGTTAAAAACGTGCCGAGCGCAACGCTGAGCGACGGTATCGAACCGCTGGGTATCGGCGAAGGCCCGTACAACGGCATGCCCAATCCTCACTCGTGGATGTCACCGAAAAACGCCCTCGTCTATGTCGAAAATATCCGAAAAGCCTTTGTCGCCTTGGATCCCGCTAATGCCGAAACGTTCAACGCAAACGCGGCATCCTACAGCGAAAGCATTAAAAAAATCGACGGTTTTTTGGCCGACAAGCTTTCGGAAATCCCCGAAGAGCAGCGCTGGCTCGTAACCTGCGAAGGCGCCTTTTCATACCTTATCCGCGACTGCAATATGAAGGAATTGTACCTGTGGCCGGTAAACGCCGATGAAGAAGGCACACCGCAGCAAATTCAAAAAGTCGTGGACACGATACGGAAAAATCACATTCCCGTCGCGTTTTCCGAAAGTACGATCAGCAATAAGCCGCAGCTGCAAGTGTGCAAAGAAACCGGCGCGCGTTACGGCGGCGTTTTGTATGTCGACTCTTTAACCTATGAAGACGGGGATGCGCCGACCTATTTGAAAATGCTCGAATACAATGCGGATACGATTGTAAGGGGATTTCAAGACAGTTTGTCAAAATAATGCGAGGCAAAATATGAATACCGATAGGGAAGTTCCCGTTGAACTTGCGGTACAAAACGTAAGCGTCGCGTACAATAACGGCCACGTTGCGCTCTACGATGCGTCGTTCCGTTTGCAAAAAGGAACGATTACGGCGCTCGTCGGCGTAAACGGCAGCGGTAAGTCCACGCTTTTTAAAACGATAATGGGTTTTATTAAACCGATGAACGGTTCGGTAACGATTTGCGGCGAACCGGTGAGGCAGGCGCAAAAGCACCGGCTGCTTGCCTACGTGCCGCAGTCGGAAGAAGTTGACTGGTCGTTTCCGGTAAGCGTGTGGGATGTCGTTATGATGGGGCGCTACGGTTATATGAATTTTTTACGCATACCGAATAGGGAAGATAAAGAGATTGCCGAACGCAGCCTTGAGCGCGTGCAAATGCTCGAGTTTAAAGACCGGCAAATCGGAGAACTTTCCGGCGGGCAAAAAAAGCGGGTCTTCCTTGCGCGCGCTTTGGCGCAGCGGGGAAAAATCATCCTGCTCGACGAGCCCTTTACGGGAGTCGACGTTAAAACCGAAACGGCGATAATCGATCTTTTGCGCGAGCTTAAAAACGACGGACACTTGATTTTCGTGTCGACGCACGATTTGGGTTCGGTTCCCGAATTCTGCGATCACGTCGTGATTATCAACAAAACGGTGCTTGCCGCAGGCCCGACGGAAACGACTTTTACGGCCGACAATCTTATAAAAGCGTTCGGCGGCGCACTGCGCAGCATTAAACTCGATCACACCGACAATCCCGAAGACAGTACGCACGAGTTCAGAGTGTTTACCGACGATGAAGGCGCCCTGATTACAAAGCGGGAAGGCAAGCCCTATCGGCGCGGCATTAGAAATACCGAAGTCGTTTCGCCGAAATAATCGGCATAAGGGATTTACGGAGGAATACGAATGCTTTCGAATTTATTGATTCCGTTTCACTATGAATACATGGTAAAGGCGATCCTCGTCAGCGGCTTTATCGGCGGTGTGTGCGCGCTGCTTTCGTGCTTTGTCGTACTCAAAGGCTGGTCGCTGCTCGGCGATGCCTTATCGCATGCGGTAGTTCCGGGGGTTGCCGTTGCGTACATAATCGGCATACCGTTTTCGGTCGGCGCGTTTATAAGCGGTATGCTCGCCGCTCTTGCGATGGGCTTTATAAAAAAGCGCACGAGGATCCGCGAAGACGCCGTTATCGGAATCGTGTATACGACTTTTTTTGCGCTGGGCGTTTTGCTTATTTCGCTGTTTCCGAGCAACATAACGCTTTCGACGATCGTTATGGGAAACATTCTCGGTATTGCCGACCGCGACATCGTTCAAACGCTGATCATTGCCGGGAGCAGTCTTGCGATTATTTTGCTTAAGTGGAAGGACTTGCGCCTTTTTTCGTTCGACCCGGCGCAGGCGCGCGCGATAGGCCTCAACACGAATGTCTTGTACCTCTTGCTGCTTACGCTGCTCGCCGTTACGGCGATCGCCGCGCTGCAGACGGTCGGCAGTATTTTGGTCGTCGCAATGCTTGTAACGCCGGGAGCAGCCGCCTATTTGCTTACGGATACATTTTCTTCGATGATGCGCCTCGCGTCGATTATCGGCGTGCTGACGTCTTCCGCCGGCGCGTATATCAGTTATTTTTTGAACGGGTCGGCAGGCGGCTGCATTGTTGCGCTGCAGTTTTTGTTTTTTTTAGCCGTCCTCTTTTTTGCGCCGCGTCACGGAATACTTGCGGCAAAGCTGAATGCGGCAAAGGCTGTAAGGGATTTTTTTGCAAAAAGAGCGGCCGAAAGCTGAAAGCGTTTTTTGCGGCAGGGATTGGAGCACCGCCGGAGGCGTTCGCCGGATTGCAAAGCTGTGAACCGGCGAATGAAGCGAAAGCGGAAGTGCGGAAAGCCCGGCGGTTTTCGCAGGCGCGAAAACCGAGCCGCCCGAAAAAAATTAATAAAAATTAATAAGATGAGGGCAGTGGGGAGTAAGGTATGTTGTGGACAAAACTTATCGAACCGTTTATGTACGGCTTTATGGTAAAGGCGCTCGTGATTGCGGCTTTGGTCGGCTGCGTGTGCGCAGTCGTTTCGTGCTACCTTATTTTAAAGGGATGGTCGCTCATGGGAGATGCGATTTCACACGCCGTACTGCCGGGAATCGTCGTCGCTTACCTCGTTCATATTCCGCTGGGAGCCGGCGCCTTTGCGGCGGGCTTGCTCAACGCGGCCGCCACGGGCTGGATAAAAGCGCGGAGCCGCATCCGAGAAGATTCGGTTATGGGTGCGGTTTTTACCGGCATGATGGCGCTGGGTTTGATCCTCGTTACGAAGGTGAGTTCGAACATCCATTTTATGCACATTTTGTTCGGGAGCCTTTTGGGAATTGAAAAGCGCGATATGATACAGGCCCTCGTCTGTTCGTTGATAACGCTTGTGCTGGTCGTCGCCAAGCGCAAGGATATTCTTTTGTATTTGTTCGATCAAAATCATGCGAGAGCGATCGGACTCAACATAAGGTTTATACATTATCTTTTTCTTGCGCTTACGGCGCTGACGATCGTCGCTTCGCTGCAAGCGGTCGGGATTTTGCTTACGGTTGCAATGCTGATTATACCGGGCTGTATCGCCTATCTTTTAACGGACATACTTGACCGCATGCTTTGTATTTCCGCGCTGTCGGCCGCATCGAGCGCGCTCATCGGTACTTACGCAAGCTATTTTTTGAACGGAGCGACCGGCGCGTGCATTATTTTAACCGAAGCGCTGTTTTTCGTTTTGACGATGATGTTTGCGCCGAAGTACGGCATGATCGTGCGCTTTGTGCGGCAAGGGCAGAAGGTGCGGTGAAACCTTTTAGGAAAAACGGAGGAGAATTGCGGAACGCGAAGCAGCGGAACTGAAGCCTGTCTTTTAATGTACATTCTCTTTTTTTGTATTATTTTCTGGCTATGCGGCGGATTTCGTGGTATAATGACTGTTATATCGCGGAGGTGCGCTGTGTCCGAAAAAAAGTATATCGTTGCACTCGATCAGGGGACGACGTCGTCGCGGGCTGTCGTATTCGATCACGAAGCGAATAAGGTTGCAAGCGCGCAGCAGGAATTCAATCAATACTATCCGAAGCCCGGCTGGGTCGAGCACGACGCCGAAGAGCTGTTTTTGTGTCAGCTTTCGGTGCTCCAGGAAGTCGTGCGAAGTGTCCGCATCGAAGCGGCGGAAATCGCGGCGATCGGTATAACGAATCAGCGGGAAACGGTCGTGCTGTGGGATAAGGCGACGGGAAAGCCCGTGTACCGCGCGATCGTGTGGCAATGCCGCAGAACGGCGGAACTCGCCGACGAATTGGTGCTGTCGGGTCAGGGGGATGTGATCCGTGAAAAGACGGGGCTGCTTCCCGACGCGTATTTTTCCGGTACGAAAATCAAATGGATTTTGGATAACGTCGAAGGCGTGCGTGAACGTGCGCAAAACGGCGAGCTCCTGGCAGGTACGATCGACACGTGGCTCGTGTGGAAGCTGAGCGGCGGAAAATGCCACGTGACGGATTATACGAATGCTTCCCGCACGATGCTTTTCAATATTCACACACTGCAGTGGGACGACGATCTCTTACAGCTGCTCGGCATACCGCGCTGTATCCTTCCCGACGTGAAAGATTCTTCGTATGTGTATACGACGACCGACAAAAACGTGTGCGGTTTCGAAGTTCCGATCGCATCCGTCATTGGCGATCAGCAGGCGGCACTTTTCGGACAGGGTTGTTTCAATGCGGGCGAAACGAAATCGACGTACGGTACCGGCTGTTTTTTGCTCATGCACACGGGAACAAAGCCGGTCGCTTCTTCTCACAAACTGCTGACGACGATCGCGCTCGGCATAAACGGCTCCGTGACATACGCGCTCGAAGGCAGCGTGTTTATCGGCGGGGCGCTCATCAAATGGCTGCGCGACGAACTCGGTCTTATTGCGACGGCGCACGAATGCGATACGCTTGCCGAAACCGTTCCCGATTCGAATGATGTCATCATCGTGCCGGCTTTTACGGGACTTGGTGCGCCGTATTGGGATCCCTATGCGCGCGGTACGATCGCGGGGCTTACGCGCGGTGCGAATAAAGCGCATATCTGCCGCGCGGCGCTCGAAGCGATCGCGTTTCAGGTAAAGGACGAACTCGAGTGCATGAAGGAAGACGCCGGCTGCGCGATCCCGACGCTGAAAGCGGACGGAGGAGCCTGCGTGAGCAATCCGATGATGCAGTTCCAATCCGATATCCTCGACACGCCGGTGTACAGACCGAAAAACGTCGAAACGACGGTGACCGGTGCCGCCTTTCTTGCGGGGCTTGCCGTCGGCTTTTGGCATGACAAAGACGAATTGCTCGGCTTTTGGAAAATGGATAAAATCTTTGCGCCGGAGATGGAGAGTAAAAAGCGCGATGCGCTCTATGCGTCGTGGAAGCGTGCGGTCGAACGCGCAAAATGCTGGGCGGCTCATTAATAATTTTTCAACTCATTGATAATTTTTTCCCGGTTGCCTGAAAACTTCGGTTTTTAGAGGCGGCCGATAATCGATATGTAACTATGTTTGTTGGAGGCATCATGAATAGCAGGATTACGTATGACGTTGCGATAATCGGCGCGGGGATCACCGGCGCCTGCATCGCGCGGGAGCTCGCAAAAACTTCCGCAAAGATCGCGCTCATCGAAAAAGAAAACGATGTCGCGTGCGGCAGTTCGAAGGCGAACTCCGCGATCGTTCACGGAGGATTCGATCCCGTGCCGGGTACGCTTATGGCGCGCCTCAACGTGCGCGGAAGCGAACTGTATCCGGAACTTGCAAAAAAATTGAATTTCGATTACGAAAATAACGGTTCGCTCGTTATCGCCTTCGACGAGCAGGGTAGGGCGCTTCTAAATACGCTGCTCGACCGCGGCAGGAAAAACGGCGTAAAGGATTTGCGCATCGTCGAAAGCGAAGAACTGCACGATATGGAACCGAATCTCGGCGACAATTCGCTTGCGGCGCTGTATTCTCCGACTGCGGGGATCATGTGTCCGTACAAAGCGACGTGGGCGTTTGCCGAAAGCGCGGTCATAAACGGCGCGGAATTTTTCAGAAATACGGCGGTTCACGCGATCGAAAAAACGGACGGCGTCTTCGTGCTACGTACGGGGCACGGAGAGATCCGCGCGAAGTACGTCGTAAACGCCGCGGGCATCTTTGCAGATAAAGTGAGCGCGATGGCGGGCGCTCGAAAATTCGTCATCAAGCAGCGGCGCGGCGAATACTGTCTTCTCGACAACAACTGTAAATCCCTCGTCAATCATACGCTTTTTCAAACGCCGACCGCGCTCGGAAAAGGCGTACTCGTAACGCAGACCGTCGACGGCAATATTTTGATCGGGCCGAGCGCCGACGACCAAAGCGGCAATATGGACGGCTATACCGGTACGACCGCCGTATCGCAGGCGGACGTGCTTGCAAAAGCATCGCTGACGATCCCCGATATCCCCCGCGGCAATATTATCAATTCCTTTGCCGGTATCCGCGCGATCGCCTGTGAAACAGATGAAAACGGAAATGCGGGCGAAAGCATCGAAGATTTTATCATCGAAGAAGATGCGAACGTAAAAGGTTTTATCAATGTGAGCGGTATCTGTTCGCCCGGTCTTTCCGCCGCTCCGGCAACCGCCGGATACGTCGCGGAACTGCTTAAAAGCGCGGGTCTCGATGTAAAAAAGCGGGACGATTTTATCGAAGAGCGCAAGGGGATCACCGCCTTTCACACGGCGGATATTGCGATGCGCTTAAAACTTATTAAAGAAGATCCTCTGTACGGACAGATCATCTGCCGCTGCGAAACGGTAACGGAAGCGGAAATCGTGCAGGCGATCCGTTCTCCGCTCGGCGCACTCGATGTGGACGGCATCAAGCGGAGGACGAGGGCGGGCATGGGCAGGTGCCAAAGCGGTTTTTGCTCGCCGCGCGTTACGGAAATCCTTTCGCGCGAAGCGCATATTCCGATGACGTCGGTGACGAAAAAGGGCGGGGCGTCGTTCATGCTTGCAGGCAAAACGCGCGACTTTTCCGACGATGAATCGATGCAGGGGGCAAAACGATGAGCAATACGATATACGATGCGGTCATTGTCGGCGGCGGGCCGGCCGGTCTTGCCGCAGCCGTTTCGGCACGCGACAACGGTGCTGAAAAATTATTGATTTTGGAACGCGATTCGAAGCTCGGCGGAATTCTTTTGCAGTGCATTCATAACGGATTCGGTCTTCACTATTTCGGAGAGGAGCTGACGGGTCCCGAATACGCAGGCCGCTTTGTATCTCAGGTTCGCGAGCGGGGCATCGAATACAAAACGGATACGATGGTCATTTCGATCGACCGTGCGGAAGATTTTGAAGGCGCGGGACTGACCGAAACATCGTTCGATAAAACGAGCGGAGAGCACGTCGTCACGGCGATGAATGCAAAAGACGGACTTATGTTTTTGCACACGAAGACGGTTATTCTCGCGATGGGCTGCAGAGAGCGGACGCGGGGCGCCCTCGTCATTCCGGGGACGCGTCCGGCGGGTATCTTTACGGCCGGAAGCGCGCAGCGTTTCGTCAATATCGACGGGTATTTGCCCGGCAAAAAAATCGTTATTTTGGGAAGCGGCGACATCGGGCTTATCATGGCGAGGCGGCTCACGCTCGAAGGGTGCGACGTAAAAGTCGTATGCGAAGTGATGCCGTATTCGGCGGGCTTGAGCCGCAATATGACACAGTGTCTCGAAAACTTCAACATACCGCTGAAATTGAGTACGACGGTTATCGAAATCCACGGGAGAGAGCGCGTGACGGGCGTTACGATCGCTGCAGTCGATGCAAACCGCCGTCCGATAAAAGGTTCGGAAGAATACGTCGCGTGCGATACGCTTCTCCTTTCGGTCGGACTCATTCCCGAAAACGAAGTGAGTACGGGCGCGGGCGTTCACATGGATCCGGTGACGAAGGGGCCGTCGGTCAATCAGCTTATGGAAACGAGCGTACCCGGCATCTTTGCGTGCGGCAATACCGTACACGTTCACGACTTGGTCGATTTTGTGACGACCGAAAGCGTACTCGCCGGAAAGTGCGCGGCCGAATACGCGCGTCATGCGGAAAGTGCGAGACAAAATGCAGCGAATGCCGCTTTACATGCGCTTCCGATACGGCCGGGAAACCGCGTGCGCTACACCGTGCCGCAGCATATAGATCGGGACGACGCTTTTAAAGAAAGTGCCTCGCAGCAGTATGCGGATAAAAAAGACGAACCGAAAGTGCAGATCATGTTCCGCAGTACCGACGTGTACCGCGGCGTTACCGTCGCCGTCTACAGCGGCAACGAGCGGCTCTATTCGAAAAAAGCGCGGATCGTGCGTCCGGGCGAAATGCAGATCGCGGACGTGCCGGCTTCTTCGCTTGCAAAGGCTGAAGCGCCGCTCACCGTTTCGATCGAAACGCCGGAAGATACGATAGACTGACCGAGAGGCGCGGCATTGTGCAGACGCGATTTTAAAATTTTGTAAATTCGGAATACGAGGTTTCTTATGGAGATAAACGAAAAAAAGACGATGACGTGCATCATCTGTCCGATGGGCTGTCAGCTTGAAGTGACGAAACTGTCGGGAGCGGGGGAAGCACCTGCATATTCGGTTACAGGGAACGCGTGTAAGCGCGGCGAAGCGTACGCGTACAAAGAACTTACGAATCCCGAGCGGACGCTCACGTGTACGGTGCAGGTTTTAGGCGGCGCTTCGAGGCTCGTGCCTGCAAAGTCGAAAACGGAAGTGCCGCGCGATATGCAGCTCGAATGCATGGAAGTGATAAAGCGCCTGTGCGTTCCGGCTCCCGTTCGTGCGGGAGACGTACTCTGTGAAGACATCCTCAATACGGGTGCCGATATCGTCGCGTGCGACGACGTCGCGGCTGTGTGATTTTATGACCCCTGCGATTTGCCGTGCGGTCGATCGCAGTTTTCAGCGGCTCGTTTGAATCTGCGGTTTACAGATGCGGCGTTAGAGTATCCGATACGGTTCGCAACCTTGCGGGGTATAAGCGCAGAGGGGGTAGTGGAAAAGACCGGAGCGCCTGAGCGCGAGGACTTTGGAACGAGGGGGAGACTTCCCCCTTTGTCCCATGTTAATTAAAAAAAATGAATAGTAAATTTACTAATTATTCTGTTTGAGCGATAATTTATTAATTGTTAATTATTGTTAAAACTTCGCTTTTCTGAGGCGCACCTGTTCGATGTCATCGCTGAAGAGTTCGCGCAAATCGTTGAGTCCGAGCGCCATAAGCGCCATGCGGTCTATGCCGATACCCCACGCCAAAACGGGTACGTCGACGCCCATCGCTTTCGTCACTTCGGGGCGGAATATGCCCGAGCCGCCGAGTTCGAACCAGCCGAGCACCGGATGCTTTATGTGCACTTCGATCGACGGTTCGGTAAACGGAAAATAACCGGGTACGTATTTGACGTCGGTTGCGCCTGCGATTTCCGTCGCGAACATTTTTAAAAAGCCCAGCAGCGTTTTTAAGTTGACGTCGTTTCCGAGCACGATGCCTTCGGTTTGATAAAAATCGCTCAAGTGCGTCGCGTCGACTTTATCGTAGCGGAAGCAGCGTACGATGCCGAAATATTTTCCGGGCACTTCGGCTTTGTGGAGCCGGTGCGCGGAGAGGACGGTACCCTGACTTCGCAAAATGAGGCGCCGCGTAAACTCGGTGTCGAAGCGGTAATTCCATCCGCGACTTCCCGAATCTCCTCCGTTTTCGTGGATACGCTTGACGTTCGACAGGTAGGGCTCTTCGATCGATTTTGCGTGCGTCGGATTTTTGATGCGGTACACGTCGTGGATGTCGCGCGCCGCGTGAAACTGCGGCATAAAGAGCGCGTCTCCGTTCCAGAATTCGGTTTCGACGAGCGGGCCGTCGAACTCCTGAAAACCGAGCGACGAAAGTTTGTCTTTTACCGATTCGAGAAACTGCACGTAGGGATTCGTTCTGCCGGGGATGATGCGCGCGGGCGGAATCGCGATGTTGTACGCGCGGAAAGTTCCGCGTTTCCAGTCGCCCGAAGAGAGCAGCTGCGGCGTCACTTCTCCGATTTCGTTTCCGGTGATGCCGGCTTTTTTGAGCGCTTCGACGACTTTTTCGTATGCGTCGGTGAGTTTATACGTAACCGTTTCGCGTTCGATGATTTTGAACGGGCTGTCCGCAGCGCCTCGCTTTTTTGCGAGGCTCGCGATGACATCCTTTTCTTCGGCGGAAAGAGATTCTCTGTCGAGCTGTCCGTTTTCGGCAGCTGCGGCTTTTTTTAATAATTCTTTGACGATCGAAATGCGTTTCGGAAGGGGCTTATCGGTTATGACGACCTGCTTTTCGTCGTTCATTTTCAAAACGCCGTCTTTTGCAAGCTGACCGAATGCGCTTCCGATATCTTTGCTTTCGATGTTCAGCGCCGCGGCGATCTTCGGAAGTACTTGGGCGCCGTGTTCTTTTATAAAATTGATAAAGCGCTCTTCGATCGTGCTGCCGACTTTTACGATGGAACGGCCGAGCTCGGTGATTTCGTAATACGTGTGCGGCGTTCTGCCGGCTTCTTTGACGAGCTCTTTGCCGGAAAGCCACGAAAACGCCTGGTTCGCGTGACCTTCTTTATAGTCCAAATCTTTTTGCAGTTTTTCGGACGTTAAATCGTCTTTTTGCGAATAGCGCAAAAGCACTTTCGTTTCGAGGGGATGCAGATTTTTAATAATATTTGAAACGTCCATTTCGTGCCTGATTTACCGAGTGAATTTTACGTACGACATATACTGTGCGCAGCTGTAGCCGCGTTCGTTTTTAAAATATTTTTCTTTGTCGCGCGTGAGATATTTATAGTGATAATATTGATTAGCTTTCATAAAATCTTCGAGGCACGCGAGTACGGTGTTCATCGCCTGAGCTTTGTCGTAGGTGACGTACATGCACGTGTAGTAGATGCGCACTTCGTCATAGCGCGGCGTATATTCGATGCGAACTTCGGCCGTGTCGTCGGTCGTGTGCTGATTTTCCGGTATGATGATGCGCGTCGTCTTTTCGTCGTAGCCTCTGTTGTCGGCGGATGTTTCGGGCGTAAACGACCCCGATTTCTGCGCAAACATCATCGCTCCTGCAAAGAGCATGCAGCATGCGAGCAAATTTTTTTTCATAACGCGGTACCTCCATAGTGCCCTTCGTGTTTCGATTGTCAAAATTGAGTATACGGTAGTATTTTATCAGTTTCAAGAAAAAAATCAAGCTGGACTTTATAGCGCCCGGCATCGATGCCGATGAGCGGTTCCCGTCTGAGAAGAACTCTGCCGCGTATCTCTTTCGGTTTATTTTTGATTTTTGTCCGAAAGTAGGCGCGCACTGCGTCTTTGATCGCGTCGCGCACGGCGTCTCTTATGCCGTCGAAGCCGTCGGAAATTTTTCCGTAGCCTATACCGTGTACCGTATCGTTTGTGATCGACGCCCAAAGATAATAATTTCCGATCATCGAGGTACTCCGCGTAAATTCCGCCCAGCAGTATACTTTGCCGTTTTCAATCCACGGCTTTGCGTACGTGATGTTTTGCTCCGCTTCACCCAAATCCTGCACCGGAGAAAAATCGATGTACTCTTCGACGCCGCGCAATTTGTCTGACGGCGTATAGCTGAAATTCCAGCCGTGTACCATCCCTCCGATGATAAACGGTGCGAGCGTTTTCAGCCGGGCACTCGAATAATCGAATATGCCCGCGGAAGTATCCTGCGCTTCGGCGAGTCCCGGATATGCGTCGAGCTCCGCCCACAGCGGTATGCGGATATGTTCGATAACGTCGGGCGTTTGCGAAAACGCGGCTCCCGCTTTTGCATGCGGACATATGCACGCGGCGAAGAGAAAAAAAACCGTCAATACGAAACGCTCCGCGAATACAAGTGCATGCTTATAGGAGGGGATCATGTCGTGCATTATTATTAATATTTTTTTCATCTGTCAATTTTCACTTTATCATGTTTTACGCGCATTGCACGGGTTTCTTGCAGCTCCGCCGTTCCGTGCACCGGCGCGGTGCGGCTTATTTTCGGCGGGAGGGCGCGTATTTCCGAATAGATTCGTCGCAGCAAAGCAATCTTAATTTGCCTTTACATTTATTATCGTATAATTTTTCATAATCTCAAAAAAAATCGTCCAGTTCGGAAGTTGGCGTTCGAGGAGATCGACGTTGTCTCTGTTGCGCGACGACATTATCAATACTTTAAGATTTGAAATGATTTCGCTGTTCGCTTTTTTTGCATCGGCGAGCAATTCGTTTATTTGGATGTATACATTTTGCAGATGATATATTTCTTCCTGCAGCAGTTTTTGCGCATTTGTATTGGCGGTGGAGACCATCGTTTCAAGCTTCGTATAAAAATCGCTGTCTTTGTGACTGTCCACGATATAGCCTTCGAGAACGGCAGTGTCGAACATTTTGCCGCGCGAAAAAAGATTTTCGAAAGTTTTGATCCTGCCTGGGCATTCGCAGGATGCATACACATTGCTTGAAAATTCTGATTTGTACGTTTGATTATTAAAAAAACCTTCGATGATGATATTGTTCAAAAGCGCTTGTATCGGTTCGGTGAGGTATTGCTGTAAAAATGTTTTAAGGATCTGCATGGGCGTGATCCAAACAAATGCGAACGACGTATTCGCTTGCAGCTTTTCATTCGTGCTCGCATCGTATCCGCTAAGCGTCGCAAGCGGAGAACCGTTAAAGAGTTTTGAAAGTTCGCTCGAAAGCAATTCGTCTTTGAGTTCCGTTTTGATCCGCTGTTCATCTGCGAGATACTGCTGTTGAAACCGCTCTGCAAAATTCTTTCGCGCCGATTCGCGGTATTCGACTGCAGCGGGTTTGTATTCCGCGTTTTCTTTGTGTATGCGGATGAGTGCTTGTAAGCGCTGCGGCGTAAGTACATGAGTTATGATATATGCGATCCTTTTTACGTTCTCCGTATATGCTTCCGTCCGAGATGCGGAAAGGGAACCGTTGTTTTTCAGCTGTGCAAGCGCGATGACAGCCTGTACGACAGCCGTCGTGATCTGCAGCCCTTCGATTTGGAAATACATATCTTCGATCGCGTTTCCGAGCCGTTCAAGCGGTACTTCCTGATATACAGGCTTGTACGCCAGATCGACCGTCGTAAAATTCGCATCGAAAGGATGGATGATTGCGGCAAAATTGAAGCGGCACAGGTCGACGAGCTGATGGAGCGCGATCAATTCTCTGTCGATGTATTTAAATGAATCGCCGTTGAGCGCTTTTATTATTTTTTCGAGGGCATGCCGTTGACGCTCGAACTCGCGGTCTTGATCTGCTCCCGCTGCCACCGCGGCTTTTTTCCGGTTGGCGTACGAAAGCGATTTGACCGTTTCCTGATCTTCCGGTGTAAACCCCGTCAGCACGAGCTGGGCTTCAAAGCGCCGCCGCTTCGGAATGTCCGAGCCGCCGATCGTTCCTGCAAACAATTCATTGAGCGGATGCGTGTTTACGTACAGAATGCGTACGGCTTCGGCGAAGTTCGGCAAAATGCGTCCGTTGCGGTACAGGGCGGGCTGTGCGGAAAGGATTTCACTTTCGAGCTTTTTTTTCTGCAGGCGCTGCTGTACTCCGGGGGAAGCTTTGTTGAATATCGATTCGAAAAAAACGACGATCGCGTGGAATAAACTCATGTATACTATTGTAATTCATTTCGATGTTTTTGCAAGAGCTCGGCGATTGCGAGCAGTGCGGAGCAATCGCCGAGCGTCTCCGATAAAAGAAAAACGCGTCAAGCGTTTTTCAACTCACGACTTCCTCAGAGCGATTGCGAGCAGTGCGGGACTTGCAACGAGCGCGAAGCGCGAAGTTTCCCGCGCAGCAATCGCCGAGCGTCTCCGATAAAAGAAAAACGCGTCAAGCGTTTTTCAACTCACGACTTCCTCAGAGCGATTGCGAGCAGTGCGCAGCAATCCTGTGCGTCTCCGATAAAAGAAAAACGGCTTGACCGTTTTTCGACTCTCGACTTATAGAGTAATTCCAAGCAGTGTGCGACTTGCAACGAGCGCGGAGCGCGAAGTTCCCCGCGCAGCAATCGCGTGCGTCTCCGATCACAAAGCGCACCGTAAACACCGCGCTTTGTGTCCTCACAAGGAATCGCAGTCGCAGTCGAGAGAAACCGCGGTTCTGATAACGTCTTCAAAATCGCATCCTTCCAAAAACGCGGTCTCGCTTCGGGCACGGTCTTTCGACAGGATGCCTCGTAAACATATGAGGAGCGGATTTAGTCACACGTACATAGACTGTACATCTTAATAATTATTAATATTTTTATGAAGAAACTACGGCGTACCGAAATAGACCGGATAGTATGCCCTACTTTTCGATTGATCTTACGAATGCCGATTGTACCGAAGAGAAAGGTCGGCTGCAAAAGATTTTATACGCTTATCAATGATCGCATCCGCAAAATTCGATATAAAAAAAATAATTACAAAGTACTTTACAAAATAAAGTATATAAGATATACTATTACTGAAATCGAAAATACGGTATAAAAGACTGCAGCTTTGATCGCATTTTCGACAATATTTTTTTCAACCGAAGAGGAAGGTATTTATGAAAAAGATTTTATGCGGCGTATGCCTGTTGTGTGCGGTTTCGCTCTGCGCCTTTGCAAAAGAAAGCGGGGAAAAATCGGAAACCGGCATAGGATTCGATTTTGCGCTTGCCGGTCTCAAAAACGATTTCGCTTTATCGATCGCCGTCACGTCTCCGTGGTTTTTTTACAATTCGTTCGCGTTCCGAATAAACGGAGAATATTATTTCCCGGACAGCGAGCACACATACGGATATCCGGTCGTCGATTTTTCGATGATGAGCGGGCATCTGATGAAAACGGCAAATATCCGTTTGTACGGCGGCGGCGGTCCCATAGCGCTTTTTCCGCTGCAGACGGGAGAGCCTACGGTCAGTATAATGGGACAGGGATTTTTTGGTTTTGAATTTTTCATGACCGAACGGCCCTCCGGTTTCAGCTGCTTTACCGAAATCGGCGGCGGCGGATTCGGCTTTCACGCTAAAGCCGGCATGCGCTATACCGTCCCGATGTTACGCTGAAACGGATTCACACACCGTCGGTACCGGTCCATTCGAATCGATCGGTGCCGCTGTTTTTACAAGCATACTTCGGTGTAAAGCATCGGAGTATGTTGCTCTTACTAAGGTGGTTGCAGCATGAACGACGAAGATATAAAAGAACGACTGTCTTTAATCGGAGCATTGGCCGAAGACGCCGAAGCGGGTTTCGAATCGATGCTCGTACCGTTTTCTGTATACGGCATTGCAATTCCTTCGGGAACGGCGGCGACGTATTGTTTTCTATTTTTCGATTTGGGAAAATACGTGTGGCTCATTTGGCTTTTCGTCATAGGATTTTGCCAGAGCTTTTTGCCTTTGTATTTCCGCCGGAAACGCGAAGAAAAAATACAAAGAGCAAGCGACCGCATCTTTGCCGCTCTATGGGGCAGCATCGGCTTCGTCATCGTATTGAATTTCATACTGTCGTTTTTCGGCAAAATCGATTTTTCCGCCGCGTTTTTTATCATCGGCATATTGATAGCAGTCGGATGCGTTACGAGCGGCGCCATCGTACAAAAGAGAGCGAGGATCATCATGTACGCCGAAGGCGTTTTCTGGCTTTTGTCCGCCCTGCCCTGTCTCTTTGTCGGGCCGTACACGGCTCCGCTTATCATAAGCGCGGCAACTTTCGTTTTGCTCGCAATTCCCGCCCTTACCGCGCTCATCATTATGCGGAAAAAGAAGTCTGCCGATGATCGGTGCTGATTGCCAAGTCGATTTTTTCGACCACCGCCTGCTCGACGAACAACTCTCTTCCCGTCTGCGTCTTGCGGTTATGTCCGTATTGCTCGGCTGTGAAAAAATCGAATTTACCGTGCTGCGCGATACGGTACATGCGACCGACGGCAACCTCACCGCTCACTGCAAAAAATTGGAAAACGCCGGTTATCTGACGGTGGAAAAACGTTTCGTAAACCGAAAACCCGTAACGATGTACAGTGCGACGCCGCTCGGACGAAAAGCGGTAAAAAAATATGCCCGGCAGCTCGCCTCTCTCTTGGAAAAGTGAATCGGAAAACCGAAGCAATTTCCCGCGTAAACGGCGGATAAAAGGGAAAAACGTAAACGCGGCGCATTTGTCAGGCCGACCGGAAAAATCACACGTAAAAATCGTTTGACTTCACGCAAAAGCTGTGGTATCTTTATAGAAACAATAACATCGGTATATTTCCGATTCGCTGCGTGTACTTTCGAAAACATACGTCTTTCGAAAGTTTTTATTTATAGGAGAAATGCCATGCAATTTTTTGATACTCACGCCCACATCGGGCTGATCTATGATGACCCTATTGAGCAGCTCCGCGTCATTCAGCAGGCAAAACAGGCCGGCGTTGCCCGCATCATATCCATCAATAACAGTCTTCTCGATTTTACGCGCGTGTACAATACGCTGAAAGCGGTAAACGGCATCTACCATGCGGTCGGAGTCGCTCCGTCCGAAGTGACGAATCCGGGCAAAGACTATGCGAACACGATCGAAGAAAATCTCAAATTACCGAATGTCGTCGCCGTCGGCGAAACGGGGCTCGATTACTACAAGCAGTTCGGCGATAAGCGCTCGCAAATCGAGTTGTTTATCACGCAGCTCGAAATCGCACAAAAGCACAACCTGCCGGTCATCATCCATAACCGCGACGCGGGCAAAGACATATTCGACGTGCTTGCCGAACGCATTCCGCAGGCAGGGGCGATCTTTCACTGCTATTCGGAAGACGCCGATTACGCAAAGCGTTGCCTCGATGCGGGCATGAACGTGTGGTTTTCGTTCGCGGGAAATTTAACATACCGCAATGCACGCAACCTCCACGAAACGGCGCTCAACGTACCCGTCGACAGAATTCTCATCGAAACGGAAAGCCCCTTTATGATCCCGGCCGAATTCCGCGAAAAAAAGCGCACGATGCCAGCATACATCACATCGACGGCGCATTTCCTTTCCGACCTGCTCGAAACGGATATCGAACAGCTTGCCGATCAACTTTGGAAAAACAGCTGCAAAGCGTTTAACCTTCCTGAATAATGCCGTATCATCCCGTTGCGATCGGTTCTCTGACGCTCGGCGGAAACATATTCCTCGCGCCCGTCGCGGGATACAGCGACCGTTCGTTCCGTTCGATCTGCGTCGACTGCGGCGCTTCGTTCACGTATACCGAAATGGTATCCGCCGAAGCGCTCGTCCGCGACAACGATAAAACGGAACGTCTTTTGCGGAAAGCGGAAAACGAAACGGCGTATGCTGTACAAATCTTCGGCGGCAATCCTGACGTCATTGCAAAGGCGGCGGCCCTCGTCGTCGAAAAAACCGATTGTGCATGCATCGACATAAACTGCGGCTGCCCCGTTCCGAAAATCGTAAAGACCGGAGCCGGAGCCGCACTCACGAAAAATCCCGAAAAATTATACGCCGTCGTACAAGCGGCCGTTCGCGCACTCGAATATGCAAAAAGGCGCATCCCCGTCACCGTAAAGATCCGCTCCGGCTGGGACGATAAAACAATCACGTGGAAAGAAGCGGCGGACGCGGCTCTTTCGGCAGGCGTCGCCGCTATTACGATGCACCCGCGGACGAGGGCGCAGGGCTACGAAGGCAAAGCCGATTGGAATGCGCTCGCCGAGCTCGTTTCATTCGTGTCCGGCCGCGTTCCCGTCTTCGGTTCGGGAGACCTCTTTTCGCCGGAAGACGCACGGGCGATGTTCGAAACGACCGGCTGCGATGCGGTGATGTTTGCGCGCGGTGCGATGGGAAATCCGTTTATCTTTACAAAGACAAAGGCTCTCCTCACGACCGGAAGCTATAACGACGTGAGCATCGAAGCGCGCATCGATGCGGGTTTCCGCGAACTTAAACTCCTCATCGAAGACGCAGGAGAAGCGAACGCATGCAAAGAAATGCGAAAGCGTTTTTGCGCGTATACGAAAGGCATCCCCGGCGGCGCGGAGCTGAGAGCGAAACTCGTTCACGCGTCGAGCGAAGCCGACTACCGCGCGATGCTTGCGGGACTGCGAGGATAAGGCGATTGCAGTCGGCTTTAATATTCTTTGTTACGGTTCGGTGCGCCGCTTTGCACGATGCACCGAACAAAAGCGATGTCTGTCTGCTAGTCTTTCCATACTAAGCGGAAGCCTACGACATCGTAACTATTATGAGAACTATCGCTATCCCGTTTACCGGTCATGCAGCCGTAGACGGCATCATTCGTATTTTCAGACCAGTTGCCGCCGCGCAAAACACGGTAAGTGTCGGTAGGTAAGGGTGCAGAGGCTCCCGCAGGATTTGTTACAGTACCCGTACCGACATCTTCGGAATATATATCCCAGCACCATTCGGAAGCATTGCCGCTCATGTCGAAAAGCCCCAGTTTGTTCGGCTCTTTTTTTCCGACATCGGATAATCCGGTTACGGGTGGATCTTGAAACTCAAAAGCCGAGCCGTCGTAATATTTGTTAAAAACCGCAACTCGTGCCGTTTCTGCGCGTAAGGTTTCATAAGTTTCACCTGACGGCGGCATTTCCGTACTTTGAAAACCGATAGGCTTTGTCGCTCCGCTTGCAGAATTTAAATTTGTTAAATAGACGCTGCCGTAACTTTCCGCATTTGTGTCGTTGTCCTGATAGCGGGCGGCGTACTCCCATTCGGCTTCGGTCGGCAAACGGTAACCTTTTTTGGCTTGGTCAAAATAGGCATTATCGGCATCGTCTGTGTCTTTTAGAGCTTCTGCACCCGCAGCCGAACTTTCGCGGTATACACAATGTTCGGTGGTTCCGTATGTCAGTTCGGTATAGGCGTTGCACCACACGATGCAGTCCTGCCAGCTCACATTCGTTATAGGATGGTGTTCAGGATTTTCTCCATAGTTGTAGTCTTCGTCAAATTTAAAAGTATATCCGTTGTCTTTTGCCCACTCATATACGGCATTCCATGTTTCTACGGTAACTTCGTGCTTTCCTATGAAGTAGCTGTTTAAAGTAACAGTGCGTCCTGCAGGGAAAACACCATTCCATGAAGCATCGGCACCCGCAGGCAACGGACAAGACGGATTTTTGCCCGTGATAGTTACACCGTTTACTTTTACCCCTTCAGAAACGGGAGCGGGCGGCAATTCTTCGGTAAATGCATACACGACCGTATCTTCCTCAAAGGTTGTATCGTCGTATATACTGCTTCCATCAGCGTTGCTTATTTTCCAGCTTGAAAGTCTGCGGCGAGGATTATTATAACCGGTTATTTTATCTATTGCTCTTGCTTCTATCGTCTTCCACTCTGCACCGTCATCGGCAAAGAATTCATTATTCGGAGCAGGTGTAATCTGAACATGAGAGTCGCCCGTTACGGTTATCTTTACCTTATCGGGTTTGGAAAGGGCATATATCAACGTATCGTTTTTAAACCTGTATGAATCTCCCAGATCTGGTCCGTCGCTACCGTTGCGTTTCCAGCCTTTTAATTTAAAACCGCTTTGGTAACCGAGCAAAGCTTTAACTGCGGTTTCGTTGGCTCCTCCCCATTGTGAATCGTAGGCAACTGTATGCGTATCGGGATTCGGCACAATAATATTGGAATCGCCACGGATAGTCAGTATAACATGTGTCCGTTTTGAGATGGCATACACGGTAGTGTCGGCGGTAAATTTATGTGTAGGCTCTATTTCCGCACCGGTTCCGTCGCTATTCAGTTTCCATGCGGAAAAGGTATAATTTTCATCGTGCCCTAGTATCTGATTACCTGCCTCAGTCTTTATTTCCGACCATGTAACTCCGTAATCTCTTTTTAATTTGTTCACATCGCCTGCCGTCGCTATTCGGGTATGGCTGTCCCCTGCAATAGTGATCGTTATTGTTTTCTTTTTTGATACGGCGTATACGGTTGTATTGGTAGTAAACCGATAATCAGCAGCAATAACATCGCCGGAAGCATTGTTCAGTTTCCATGCAGCGTTTTCATAACCTGCCTTATAGTCAATTTTCCCTTCAGACTGCGATTGAAGCGCACTCCATGTATCACCATAATATGCGGTAAAGGTACGGTCGCCGGGTATTTTAAGGACAACATTTTCATCACCTGCAACGGTTATCGTTATCACTGTCTTTTTCGACACGGCATAGACGGTTGTGTTCGTTTCAAACTTATGATCGGATAAAATCTCCGCACCCGAAGCATCAGCTAATTTCCATGTATCGTTTTCATAGCCTTCGGCATATTCGATTGTGTCTGCTGCCAGTGATTTAACATGATTCCATGTTTCACCCTTGTTTACTTTAAACGTATGATCCGTCGATTTATGGGTAATGTGTGGATCGCCGTCAACGGTTATTATTACTTCAACATGAGGCGTTGTAATCCGTTGCGATTCGGCATAAACGGTTGTGTCCGCATTAAACTGATAGTCGTCAGGGATAACATTGCCTGAAGTATTGTTAAATCTCCACGTTTTATTTTCATAACCGGGAGTATAATTTATTTTACTGTTTGCCAAAAGTTTAATGCCATCCCACTTTGTACCGGGGTCTACCTTAAAGGTATGGTCGGCCTTGGGAACGGCATTCGAATCCCCCGCAACGGTTATCGTTATCTCAGAGGGGGTGGGGGGGGTACGGACGGTGTGTTCGGAGAGGATCCGGATTCGTCGGGGCCGCTGCATCCTGCGAGCATCATTGCGGCTGCAAGCGCTATAGCGAGCCGTATTTTTTTTGCAATAGACATAAGAGCATCCTCCGTGCATATTATTAAAAAATGATTTTTAATTAAATAATTTTAGGCATCGTTATATAGTATAACGTATATCGTATAATTTTTCTAACGGTCATACTCGATCCGCCGTTCGATACGCAAAATTATTCGTGCGGAGGATTTGATACCCCGATGCCGCTTGAAGCTTCGCTGCGAGGCTGCGTCGGGGGTTGTTGATTCGGCGCGCATCGTGCGAGCTGCAATTTCCGCGCATTACGTTTTGTTTTTCGCGCTCATGCCGCGTTCGGGGCGTTGCGGGGTGTCCCCGCAGAGGGGGCAGCGGACGACCGTATGAGCGGAGCAAAGGGCTGTCTCAAAAGTCGGTTACTTTTTCGACAGCCTGTCGAGTTTAAAATTAAGTCTTTATATCGCAATGACTTAATTTTAAACATCGCATATAAAATCAAGGAAGCTGTCCAAAAACTGAAGTTTTTGGACAGCCCCTTGCGGAGGGATGCAGGCGGGAGCGAGGGGGAGACTTTCCCCCTTTGAAAAAACCGAGCCTGAATGAGCGTGCATAATATCATTTTTTTTGCTATACTGATTTTGTCATGATCAGGATTCAATACGCATCGGAAGTCGAAAAAGAATTTTTTGCGCCGCGCAGTTTTTCCGGTTCGGCGGAAACGGTGAGGGCGGTTATCGACGATGTAAAAAAACAGGGCGATGCGGCGCTCCGCGATTACGCGAAAAAATTCGACGCGGCTTCTCCCGCATCTTTTTTATTGCCGGAAGACGAATTGCGTGCGGCGGCGGAAAAGCTCAAACGCGAACGAGTTGCCCTCTACGACGCGCTTTCGTATTCTTTCGATTCGGCGCTGCGCTTTGCGAAAAAGCAAAAGAAATCGTTTTCGGATTTCGAAACCGAACTTGAGCCGGGTGTGTTTACGGGGCAAAAGACGATCCCCGTAGAAAGCGCAGGCGCTTATATTCCGGCAGGAAGGTTTCCGCTCGTTTCGACGGTCGTTATGACGATTTCTCCCGCTCTTGCGGCGGGTGTAAAAAATCTTGTGATTTGCACACCGCCCCGCGTTCATCCGAACGATATGCGTGAAGCTGAACGCTCGGGTACGGGGCAGGCAGGGAAGCCTTTTGTCGGAGGGGCGCCTTATGCGGACGAGGGCATCATGGCGGCGGCTTTTATCTGCGGCGTAAAAACGGTGTTCGCATGCGGGGGCGCTCAAGCGGTCGCCGCGATGGCTTTCGGTACGGAATCGATTCCGGCAGTCGATGTCATCGTCGGCCCGGGCAATAAATTCGTCGCGGCTGCAAAAAAAGAAGTCTACGGTACGGTCGGCATCGATATGCTTGCAGGTCCTACGGAAGTGTTTATCATTGCCGACGGTTCGGCGGATCCCGCGTGGCTTGCGGCGGATTTGCTTGCGCAGGCGGAGCACGATCCGGTCGCGCAGCCCGTCCTCGCGACGCCCGACGAAAAGCTCGCCGAACGTGTCGCATCGGAAATCGAAGTGCAGCTTGCATCTCTTCCGACAAGGGCGACGGCCGAAGAAAGCATCTCCTCGTGCGGGAGGATCATCATCACCGGCTCGCTCGAAGAAGCGGCGGAACTTGCAAACCGGAAAGCGCCCGAACATTTGGAGCTTGCCGTTTCCGAAGGGAGCGAATGCGATAAGCTCGTCTCCCTCGTTCACAATTACGGTTCGCTTTTTATCGGGCACTATGCGGCCGAAGTGTTCGGCGATTATGCCGCCGGGCTGAATCACACGCTGCCGACGTCCGGCTCGGCGCGTTTTACCGGCGGTTTGAGCGTGCGCACTTTTTTAAAGACGGTGACGACATTGAGATGTGAAAAAGGAAAGGCGGGGGTAAAAAGGAGCGCCGAAGCTGCCGCCTGTTTGGGAGACGCGGAAGGGCTTGCCGCTCACGCGAGAGCCGCTCGTCTGCGTTTGAAAAATTAATAATTTGTCGAATGGTGAGTTCGGAAAGCGGCAGCGAATGATGCTGTGTTTACGGCGAGCTCGAAGATAAATCGATTTCCGGAGTGCGATGTGATACGGATTTGTAAGCTCGGAGAAGAAGTGCTGCGTGAAAAAGCGGTGCCGATCGAAAAAGTGACGGATGAGATAAGAACGCTCATCGAGGATATGTTTGAAACGATGGTCGATGCGAACGGCGTAGGTCTTGCCGCCCAGCAGGTCGGAAAAAAACTGCGCCTTTTTGTCGCCGTCGCGGATGACGAGGTAAAGCGCGTTTTTATAAATCCGCAGATCGTTTCGACGTCGGAAGAAGTCGGCGATTACGAAGAAGGCTGTCTTTCGATTCCCGGCGTATATGAAACGATTCGCCGTCCCGTGCGCGTTACAGTGCAGGCGCTCGACGAAAACGGAAAACCGTTTACGCTTGAAGCTGAGGGTCTGCTCGCGCGGATCATTCAGCACGAAACGGATCACTTGGACGGCATTTTGTTTATCGACAGAGGTGATCCCGAATTCGCGGAAAAGACAAAAGAGCAGTTTAAGCAGCGCGAAGAAAAGGCTGCAAAGCGCCGTGCGGACAAAGAAGCGAAAAAGAAGCGCATCGCGGCAAAGATCGCCGCAAAAGAAGCGAAAAAATCCGTACTTCATTGACGGTCGGCAGCTGTAAAACTCGCGAATGTACGTGTGCGCTCGTTTGAAACGTCGGAGCGAAGTTCCTCGTCGTGAGAAACGCGCACGGCTGCGGCATTTTCGAAAATTGACACTTTTTGCAATGCCGCAGTTCAAAGAAGTTTTTTCGATTTTATTAATTAATAATTTTTAAAAGGAACGAGCGATGATTCGAGTGCTGTATGCGGGAAGTCCCGAAGCGTCCGCAAAAACGCTTTCGCTGCTTTTTGACGGTGCGGGCGCTTATGAAATTGCAGGCGTTTTGTCAAATCCGCCGAGTGCGCAAGGAAGGCATAAAACGCCCGCGGCGACTGCGGTTGCGCGTTTTGCCGAAGAGCGCGGCATTCCGCTTTTTACGCCCGAACGTTTGAATGCCGCTTCGCGCGAAGAAATCGCAAGTATCCGCCCCGACATCCTCGTGTGCTTTGCCTACGGTCACATATTCGGTCCGAAATTTCTTTCGCTCTTTCCGCTCGGCGCCGTCAATCTGCATCCCTCTCTGCTTCCGAAATACCGGGGGCCTGCTCCCGTAAACGCAGCTATCCTGAACCGCGATACAAAAACGGCCGTCACCGTGCAGACGATTTCGCTTGCAATGGACGAAGGCGATATCCTTGCGCAGGAGATCGTAGCACTTGACGGCAGCGAAACGGCGGGTTCATTGCTCGATCACTGTGCAGTCCGTGGCGCTGAAATTATTAAAAAACTGCTCGGCGAATGCGCTTCGAACGGCAAGCTTTCCGAAGGAAAAAAGCAGGCGGGGGAAGCCTCGTACACGAAGATCATTACAAAGGACGATTGCCGTATCGATTGGATGAAAAGCGCGGCGGAAATCGATGCGAAGATACGCGCGTATTTTCCGGAACCCGGAGCGTGGACGGAAGAAAACGGCTCTCCGCTGAGAATTCTTTCCGCCCGCGCCGTCGAAGACGAAAAGCCGCCTATGACGAAAGCTGCCGTTTCGTCCGAAGTTCCGGGCACCGTGCTTTCCTTCGATAAAAAGCGGGGGATACTCGTTCAAACGGGAAGCGGCATCCTCGCCGTGACGGAACTGCAGCGGCAGGGGAAAAAAGCGCTCGGCGCTCAGTCCTTTATAAACGGCGCGCGGAATTTTGTCGGTACCGTGCTGCGATGATCTTTTGCAGGGCGGTTCATGTGCGCCGGGTATCGGGCGTACGGTGTATTCACGAGGGGCTGTGTGCCGACGGTAAAGATGCTGCGTCGACACTTTTACAGCAATAGACGAAATTTTGTATTTCATTCATAATGTAACAAATAGCCGCCTGCCGGCCGGTTCCGGGAGAAATTATGCGTAAATCGATTATCGCGCTTGCAGTGTTTTGCTCGGTGTTTTCAGCGTTCGCTCAAAAAACCTTTACGGTTTCCGAATTTAAATCCTATGTCGAAAATTATAAAATCACATCCGGTGACGAGAGCGAAACCGTTTCAATAAAAATAAAAGACGTGCTCTCTTCCGAAACGCAAAACAGTTTGGTGACGCTGACGTGGGAAACCAGAAATTCCAAAAACCTGTATTTCGATTTGGATCTGTCGGAATGCACGTATGCAGACGACGATTGCATACTCGAGCTTTTTCACATCAAAAATGTGCGCAGATGCGTGCTGCCGATGAGCACAAAACGTCTCCGTTATTTTGACTGTATGCAGCTTGAAGAGATAACGCTTCCCGACGGGCTTGAGGAAATTAACTATAACGCATTTTTTGACGTGCCTTCATTAAAGCGCATCGAAATTCCTGCGAGCGTGCGTTATGTCGGAGCTTGTGCTTTCGGCGATTGCCTTTCGCTCGAATACATACTGATCGATAAAAATGCGAATACGAAAGACTGGTCGCTCGCGTGGAACGCGTGGAACGACGCAAAAATCGTTTATTCGGACGAAAAAGATTTTTCCGATAAAGAGACCGATAAAAAAAACGATGAGCCGCCTGTAGGGGAAAGAAGTACCGTCGCTTTTGACCATGCCAATTATCACATGTGGGACGATATCGCTTATACGATAACGCTTGCCGAAAAGCCCGAGAAAACGCAAAAGGCGAACATATTCGTATACGATGTGCATAACGGAGGCGAGCTTATGGGTACGCTTCCTATCAAAATCAAAAAAAATAAAACGGTCTATACTTTTACGGGTGTTCCGACACAACACTTCGAACTTCCGGATACCGATTTGATTTATACGATATTGAAAGAATGTCATGAATATTGGGCAAAAATGAAATTCATCCTCGTATTAAAAAACGGCGACAGGATCGATTTGGCGGGTTCGGCAAGGTGTTATGTAACTCTGCCGTAAATATAAGCTGCCGCAGATTTTTTTAGCGATATTTTTTCCGGCGTTTCGGAAAGTTCCGTTTTGCGTCGAGTTTGTTTATTTGTCAAGTTAAAACAATTTTTTAATAAGCAGAATGATATTTTATCTTGCAAAATTTCATATCAAGATATATGATGCTTTGTGCGTTACGCTGAGAACGTAATTTTCAGTGTAACTTCTATTTAAGACTATCTAAAAAAAGGAGCGATCGGTATGTCGGAAAACAATACAATTACCCCCCCCCCCCCCGAAAAAATCATAGCGTTTCGACGGAGCAAATTGTCAATACGGAAAACGTGCAAAAACGTTTTTCCCTTCGCTATAAACTTATCCTTATTTTCGGATTATTAATCTTAACGGCTGTCGCGGCAGTGCAGATATTTGCAATCAGAACTGCACGAAAGGCGGTAATCGAAAAAGTCGAAAAGCATCTTACCGATAAAGCGACCGATGTTGCGGAAATTATCGACGGCAGAGTGACGGCTTTTTTTCAATTCATGGAAGGCATCGCACGTATGCCGCAGTTACAGGACACATCTCTTTCCGTTCGGGAAAAATTGCAATTCTTAAAAAACGAAGCGGCTTTTAATAAGCGTATCAACGATTTCGATTTTTGCGATACGCAGGGATATATGTATACCGCAAACGGCAATCTCTTTGTCGGAGACCGCGACTGGTATAAAGCTGCCGTATCCGGAAAAGATTTTATGTCGGAGCCGCTTATTTCGCGTGTGAGCGGCGAACTGATCATTGCATGTGCCGTTCCCGTTTACGATCGCGACAGAAATATTGTTAATATATTGCTGGCGGCAATAAGCGGGACCGAAATGTGTGATGACATTGACGACATTGTTGTAGGAGAGACAGGCAACTCCTATGTACTCGGTTTAACGGGGACGACGGTTGCGCATCCGGACAGAAACGTCGTAGAAAAAATGTATAATCTTATCGAAGATGCCAAACAGGATCCGTCGCTCGAATCGACTGCGGAATTTCTTCGTCATGCGCTCAAGATAGATGAAAGCGAAATAGGATATTATACGTACAAAGGCGAATCGTACATCGCTTCATACGCGACGATGAAAACATCAGGTTGGACGGTTATTATAAAAGCACCGGTCGAGGAATTTATGGGTTCTGTACGGTCACTCATCCGGAATCTGGTTGTCATCGGTTGCATTGCTTTGATCGTCGCTTTTATTGTCGTGTACTTTATTGCGTTGAAAATAATAGCGCCTATTCGAAACGCCGTTGGTGCACTGTATGACATTGCGCAGGGGGAAGGGGATCTCACTGTTCGACTGCCGGTAAACGGCAACGACGAAGTAACCGATATGGCGCTGTATTTTAATAAAACGATCGAAAAGATCGGTAACTCCGTAAAAGCGGTCGGAGAAAACAGCAGCGACATGGAAGCGATTGGTGGTGAGCTCGCCTCGAATATGACCGAAACGGCGAGTGCCGTTCACGAAATCAGCAGCAATATAGAAAGCGTAAAACAACAAGCGTTCACACAGGCTGCAAGCGTAACGGAAACCGCTTCCACAATCGAAGAAATCGTGCGTACGATCAAACAGCTGAACAACAGCATTGAAATGCAGGCTGCAAGCGTTGCGCAGTCTTCGGCATCGGTAGAAGAGATGGTTTCAAATATCGGATCGATTACGCAAACGCTTGAAAAAACGGACGACGTCATCAAAACGCTTGCGGATGCTACCGCCGATGGTAAAAGTACGGTCGTCAAGGCGAATACGGTAACACAACAGATCGCTGAAGAATCGGGAGGTCTGCTGGAAGCGTCAAGCGTCATTGAACATATCGCAAGTCAGACGAATCTTTTGGCGATGAATGCGGCTATCGAAGCCGCTCACGCGGGTGAAGCGGGTAAAGGCTTTGCCGTCGTCGCCGATGAAATTCGCAAACTTGCCGAAGATTCCGCGACGCAGGGGAAGACCATTACGTCGACATTGAAAACGCTCTCCGGTGAAATCGAAATACTTTCCGATTCCGCAAAAACCGCGGAAGCAAAATTCAATGCGATTTTTAATTTATCGGAACAGGTAAAATCGATGAGCGACCGTTTGACCGAAGCAATGCGCGAGCAGGAAAACGGCAGTAAAGAAGTGCTCACCGCGATTAAAAACATCAATTCGGTAACGATCGAAGTGAGTGAAGGTTCCGCAGAAATGTTGAAAGGCGGCGAAGGTGTTGCCGCAGAGATGCGTAAGCTCGACAATCTTACCCGTATTATTACGGACAGCATGAACGAAATGGCGGCGGGAGCGGTGCAGATAAACAACGCCGTACAGGAAGTGAACGAGATAACGCAAAAAAATAAGCGGAGTATCGAAAACTTGGCGGAAGAAGTCGGTAAGTTCAAAGTATAGACCGTCTCAAAAAAAATTGCCGTATAATGCGCGGATCGTACGCCGGCGACTGGCGGAACGCCGCGCCGTCCGCGGTCGTTCCTGTACACGGTATGCGTCTGTCCGTGTAATTTAAACATTTATCCACCCTCTGCCGATAATCGATATATGGCTCTCTTACTTTTTTTTATCGCATCGTTTTTTTTTATCGTTCCGGCAAAAGGTTTTGCTCAGGATGCCAAGCCGCTCTACGAACTGCCGTCTTCCGCAGACTCAGGACGGGAAGCGGCATTTCTTGCAGGTTCCGATAAAGGTTTATATAAAATTGCGTCGTCGAATACCGCGATCCCTTTGTGGACGGACGGAAAAGTCGAGCAGATCGTGCGCATTGAAGCGGGAGGAAATTTCGGCGAACGCTGGTATTTCCGCACATCGAAGGGAATCGTGTACAGCGAAAATCTTGTCGATTTCGAATTGCGCAACAAGGGCATCGCTCCGCTCATTATTAAAAAATACGACGGAAAAACCGTGACGCTTACGGAGCAGGTTCCGATCCTCAAAGACTTGGCTTTCGATCCGTTAAATCCGCTGAACATGGCGACGGCTACCGAAAACGATGTGTACATAACGAGCGACGGCGGGAGGGAGTGGAAGTCGATCGGCTCGACGAGCAGGATAACGCCGGGCATCAAAGCCGTTGCAATTGCGACGATGGAAGGAGGGGCGCTCGCCGTATTCGAATCGCACCCGATATTCGGACTTTCGTATATATTTCCGTATGCGAAAAACGCCGCGTGGCAGGATGTTCCCAAGGGTATAAAAATGCCGGCGTCGCTCACGTCGCCCGACGAGATTTCGGATATCTATCCTCTGGTCAGAACGAAAGATGACGGAACGAAATACGCTGAAATCTATTTTGCACAGTCGTATTTGCCGAACCTCTATCGATTCGATTGGAACTCAAAAACATCCGTGTGCATCTATGAGGGAACGGAACCCGCCGACAGCATCGAAAGCATTACGAGCGTCGGAGGTGTCCTCGTCTTTACGCGCATAGAATCGCTCGGTTCGATCGATGCCGCGTCTTTGCAAAGTCCCGGCATTCCTGCAAACTTTGAAAGCTGGAAGCGGAGTTTTTCATGCGTTCCGGGCATCGTCAACGCGGCGTGGGTGCCGAAAAGCAAAAGCGGTCTTGCCGAAGGTCTTTTGCTCGGAGAGTTGTGGATGCTCTACCCCGGCACGATCAACACGCCGTATGCTGAAAAAGCGAACTTGAAAAAGGGCGTATATATGCCGCCGAACCGCGGCAGCGAGCAGACGGGAATCGACAATTTCAGAAAATTAATAAATAATAATAATTTGAATGCGCTCGTCATCGATATGAAAGACGATTACGGTCTTTTGCGCTACAAGCCGCGCGATCCGCTCGTCGCGGAAAAAGGGCGCGTATCGCAGTACGCCGTCGACATCGATCACTTCGTCTCCGAGTTTAAAAAGGATAAGGTATATCTCATTGCGCGCATCGTCGTGTTTAAAGACCGGAACCTCGCCAAGTATTCTGGCGGCAAGTACGCCGTGTGGGATGTCGCGTCGAAAAGTCCGTGGGTCGGTATTAAGTCTTATGATGCCGGATCCGATTCGACTGCGGGAAAGACGGTGTCGTATTACGATGAAAACTGGGTCGATCCCTATTCCGAAGAAGTATGGGAATACAACGTCGCCGTCGCAAAAGAGCTTATCGCGCGGGGCTTCGATGAAATCCAATTCGATTACATCCGCTTTCCGACGGACGGCTTGAATTTGAAGAGCGCGTCGTACCGCCGGCAAAGCAAGGGCATGACGAAAGAGAGCGCGCTCATTTCATTCCTTTCGTATGCGCGCGAAAACATCGATGCGCCGATCGGGATCGATATATACGGCGCCAACGGATGGTACCGCAGCGGTACGCGCACGGGGCAGGATGCGGAGATGCTCGGAGAATACGTCGATGTCATTTCTCCGATGTTTTATCCCAATCACTTCGAACACGAGTTTATGAACCGCGCGCCCTATGCGGACAGGACGTATCGAATTTACTATTACGGAACGTTCCGCGCGTCGGTGATGACGAGAAACAGGACGATTATCCGCCCGTGGGTGCAGGCGTTCCGATTGAACGTGAGCTACGACCGGCAATATTACGGTACCGAATACATTCAAAAGGAAATTTTCGGCGTACGCGATTCCGTCGACCGCGGTTATCTGTATTGGAACAATCTCGGCGCCTACGATTATATCCTGCCCGATGTGACTGCCGAATCGAAGTATATCGGTACGGCACCCGAAGCGGATGAAAAATTCAGAAAGCCGGCGTTCGGAAGCGCGGTAAAGCCGCCCTTTGCCGATGAAACGGTTTCCGTACTCGACAGCGTACTCCATCAGGAGAGAACTCGAAAAAATCCCGAAGCGGCGGGCTATACGCCGTTTCTCTACATTCCGTTTATGCGCTTGCGCTGAGGAGCGTACATGTCGGGAACCTATACGCCGGATGAACCTATAGCCGCCATAGCGACGGCGCTCGCTCCGAGCGCGCTCGGCATCGTGCGCACTTCGGGAAAAGGCTGCATCGAACTCGTTGCCGAACTGTTTTCTCGTCCCGATGCATTGTTGAATGCCGGAGGCAACACGATCGTGTACGGCTGGATTCGGGACGGAGATAAAAAAATCGATGAAGTGCTCGTGTCGGTTTTCCGCGCTCCGAAAAGTTTTACCGGCGAAGATATGGCGGAAATCTCGTGCCACGGCGGACCTGCGGTCGTGAGCGCGATTAATAAATTGCTGCTTGCAAACGGATTTCGCGAAGCCGAGCGCGGAGAGTTTACGTTCCGCGCTTACGTCAACGGAAAAACCGATTTGACAAAAGCGGAAGCGGTGAGGGAAATCATCGAAAGCCGCACCGACGCATCGAGGGGCCGGGCTGCCGGAAGGCTTTCGGGTTCTCTCTTCGACGAAATCGATTCGATAAAAAAGCTGCTCGTCGATACGCTCGCCTCTATCGAAGTCGCCGTCGAATATCCCGAAGACGAAGAGACGATAGCGGATTCTTTCGACCGCACGGACATCGAGCAGGCGGCATTTTTTTTGCAGTCTCTCGTCGATTCGTGGCAAAGCGAAAAGCTCTATCAGGACGGAGCGCGCGTTGTTTTGTGCGGAAGGACGAACGCCGGCAAATCGAGTTTATTCAATACGCTTTTAAAAGAGGAACGCGCGATCGTTTCCGATATTGCAGGTACGACGCGCGACTGGCTTGAAAGCTGGGCGGATTTCGGCGGCATACCGGTGCGCCTCTTCGACACGGCGGGCTTGCGCGCGACGGCGGATATCGTCGAAAAGCAGGGCGTTGAATCGGCGCGTTCGCTCACAAAGGATGCGGACCTCGTACTCTACCTCGCCGACGGTACGGCGGGTTTTACTTCCGACGACGAAGCTTTTTTGAGAGAGTGTTCCGAACCCGTCGTGTTCGTATGGAACAAAAGCGATGTCGAAAGCGCGAAGCGGCTTTCCGATGAACAGAAAAAAATGATCGCGGATCTGCGCGCGGAAATGGTCGTAAGTGCAAAAAAGGGCGACGGGATCGGAAGCCTCGTCGAAGAAGTAAAGCGCGCTCTCGTTTCGGGGACGGATACGGATCGGAAGCAGGCGGGACTCGGATCGGCCAGACAAAAAAAATCGGTCGAAGAAGCGCTTTTAAGCGTGTGCCATGCGCTTGAGAGCGCCGACGAAGACTACGCGCTCGATGCCGTCGTTCAGGATTTGGAAGACGCGCTCGCCTCTCTCGGCGAAGTGACCGGAGAAGTGACGCCGGAAGACATACTCGAAAGCGTATTCGGCAATTTTTGCGTCGGAAAGTGAAACGCAAATGACAGGCGGCTTCGAGCGCGGTTTTCCGACTCCTCCGAGACCGCGGACTCCGCCGCATAAAAAAGCGCCGGCGGGCATCGCAGCTCTACCGGCGCTCATACTGTTTTCGGATACCCGAAAAAGGAAACTCTGAAAACCGACAGGGTTTCAGCGGCTGCCTATTTGCTTAGAATTTGAATATGGGTCCGATTTTTACGCTGAAGATATTGGAAAACCCGACTGAAGTCATTGTGTTTTCATAGATAGAGCCTATTGTATAACTGTATCTGCCGATTGCGAGACCGACCGTGTCCGACAACAGTAAATTGATTCCGATGTTTTTGGTAAAGAAATATTGCGCTCCGGCCTGTAACGGAATACCGACATTGAAGTGCCACATATCTGCCGGAAATGATATGTCATTAATAAACGGCGTTATTTTTCCGATGCCCCATGCAAGCCCTGAACCGATATTGATAAAGAGCTTTTGATCGAGCAATTTAAATGTAGCGCCTAAAATAAAGCTCTGCTGAAAAATGGTATTTTTATCGAGTTTGAGATCCAGTGAGTCGTCGCCGGATTTCATCGTACCCTTGCCGGCAACGGAAAAGTCGTTGTTTACCGTAAAGGTAAAACCTTTGTCGGTGATAAAGCCGAGCGTCAAACCGATAGGCATGTGATTGAAGGACATCGTGAAGGTATCGGTTGCTTCATTATAAACAGATCCGACTGTCGACGTTGTTTTCCATATTCCCGCAACGCCGGTGTTCGAAAAACCTATCGTGGGAGAGAGGATAAACTCCGCCGCAAACGAATGCGCGGAAATCGCCGCCGCTGCCCAAAAAACCAAAAACAGTTTTTTCATTTTGTTCCTCCATAAAAATTTAATTAATAATAAACCGCTTTTAACCGTACGTCAAGGCAGCGTTTGTTTTTTTGTCTTTTTAATATGTTTTTTCGTGCGAAGCGGAAAATTATCGGAACATATTCTCTTACCGTTTTCCGCCCATCGCGACCGACGCATTCGCATCGAGCGGATTGTTATAATCGATATATGCCATAACTTCTTCGGCAAAGCGTTTGTCGATCATCTGCTTGTGCGTCATGATATTTCCGATATAGTTGAGCGTCGACTGCGGCGTACTGTTTGCGCGCACGCGGTTCGCGCCCGCGTTGTACATCGCAAGCGCGGGGATGATATTTCCGGCGATATTGAGGCAAAAGCGCAAGTGCGCCATACCGTAGCGCGCGCTGACTGCGGGATCAAAAAAATCTTTTTCGCCGAGCTGGGGAAAAGAGCGGTCGTTGAGCTGGAAGAGGCCGCGGTCGATTGAGCTGTTCGTATTGTAATTGACCGCGCGTATATTGTAGCGGCTTTCCGTATATGCGAGCGAAAATGCGAGCGACAGCGGGATGTCGTTTTTGTCGGCGAATTCGAGGATGGCCAGCGTAATGTCGCGGTTGTTCGTTTCGCTGATATAAAAATCTTCGACGGCGAGCCGGTAATACGGCTGGCGGTACAGCGTGAGCCCTTCGTCTCCGTGCCGGACGACGGCGGGTTTGTCGGACAGCGGCGTATTGAATTCCGCCCGTATTTTCGGCCTTTCGTTTTTCGCTGCGGGGATGTCGAAGGGTACGACCTTTTGTTCGGGGAATATAAAAAATATCGACAGCGACAATGCGCCGAGCACGCTTATACAGATGAGAGCGCTTTTCCCTGTCTTTGCAAAATCTTTTCCGTTCGGTTTGTATTTCATTTTTGTTATACCGATAATTGCCGTGCGTTTTCCGAAAAACGGCAGGCATGAACAACTATACCGTAAAACTCGGACAATTGCTATCTTCCGTAAACCGCTTGTAGATCGCTGCGGATTTTACTTTTGCAGATTTTGTTTTCTTTTCAAACTTTGTGCTTAGTGATATAGTGTACCCGCAATGCTCGGATCGACGGGCGCGATAAAAGCGTTGTCCGGAATATCGGCGTTGCCTGAATCCGAATACAAAAAACGCAAACGCGTAGCATAAGGAATGGAGGCTCTATTTTGAAAAAGCGTTTTTCTCTTCGTTACAAACTTCTCGTTATCTTCGGGTGTATGGCTTTTCTGACGAGTTCAATCTTATCGCTCATAGCCGTACTTTCATCTCGCAAAGCGGTCATTGAAAAAGTGGAAACGCACCTTATCGACAAGGCAAACGATACGGCGGAAATCGTCGACGGGCGTATTGCAGTCTTTTTTCAACTTCTTGAGGATATTGCGCGGGAACCCGTTCTGAAAGATCCTGCAGTGTCATATCGGGAAAAGGCGGATTATCTGCAAAAAGCGGTTTCTTTGAATGAAAAAATCGAACAGCTTAATCTGTACGGACTTTCCGGCGTACGTACGACGAGCGACGGCACGATCATCGATGTGCATGACAGGGAATGGTTTAAGACCGTTTCTGCGGGTAATAAATTTATTTCGGAACCGCTTCTTTCCAGGTCGCTGAATAAATTTACGCTTATACTTGCATTACCGTTATATGATAACGATCGCAACATGCTCGGTGTATTGAACTGTGTTGTGGATGCAAAGCTTCTTTCAAATATTGTTTCCGATATCGTTGTCGGCGAAACGGGCAATTGCTATATAATGGGTAAGAGCGGTGTCATTATCGCGAATAAAGATACCGAGCTGGTTAGAAGTCAAGCCAATATCATCGAGCAGGCAAAAACGAATAAAGAGCTTGCTTCGTGCGCCGCTTTTTTGGAACACGTTTTGGATACCGACGAAAGTGAAATCGGTTACTACACATACCAAGATGAAGCCTATATCGCTTCTTTTGCAAAAATGAAAATGGCCGACTGGTCGGTCATCATCCGCGCTCCCGTAAATGAATTTATGGGCACGGTAAACACCCTGCGCCTTTCGCTCATTGGTCTCACCGTGATTATGGTGGTTATCGCAGTTATCGGTATCTATCTCATTGCGCGCGCCATAGTGAAACCGATCCAACGAGTCGTCGGTGCATTGCGGAATATTTCACAGGGCGAAGGTGACCTTACTGTCCGTCTTCCCGTCCACGGCAACGATGAGATCACCGATATGGCCGAATATTTCAACGAAACGATCGCGAAAATCGGTCGTTCCGTAAAAACCGTCGGAGAAAACTCTGGCACGATGGAAGCCATCGGCGAAGAGCTTGCGTCGAATATGACCCAAACGGCAAGCTCCGTACACGAAATCAGCGCGAATATCGACGGGGTAAAACAGCAGGCGCTGACACAGGCGGCAAGCGTGAGCGAAACGGCCGCGACGATCGAAGAGATCGTGCGTACGATCAAACAGCTTAACAACAGCATCGAAACGCAGGCGGCAAGTGTCGCCCAGTCGTCGGCATCGGTGGAAGAGATGGTCGCGAACATCGGCGCGGTCACGCAGACGCTCGAACAGACGGATGACGTTATCAAAACGCTTGCGGATGCGACGGCCGACGGAAAAGGCAGCGTCGTCAGCGCCAATGCGGTGACGCAACAGATCGCCGAAGAATCGGGGAGTTTGCTTGAAGCCTCGAGCGTCATACAGCACATCGCAAGTCAGACGAACTTGCTTGCGATGAATGCGGCGATCGAAGCGGCGCATGCGGGGGAGGCGGGCAAGGGTTTTGCGGTCGTTGCCGATGAGATCCGAAAGCTTGCCGAAGATTCTGCGATGCAGGGCAAGACGATAACGGAGACGCTGAAAACGCTCAGCGGAGAAATCGAAACGCTGTCGGCGTCGTCGAAAACGGCGGAAGAAAAGTTCAATACGATATTCAATTTGTCGGAGCAGGTAAAATCGATGAGCGATCGATTGACGGAAGCGATGCGCGAGCAGGAAAACGGGAGCAAAGAAGTGCTTGCGGCGATAAAGAGTATCAGCACGGTGACGATGGAAGTGCAGTCGGGATCGGAAGAGATGCTGAAGGGCGGGGAGAGCGTTGCCGGAGAGATGCGGAAGCTTGACGATCTGACGCGCATCATTACGGACAGCATGAATGAAATGGCGTCGGGAGCGGTGCAGATAAACAACGCGGTGCAGGAAGTGAACCGGATCACGCAGGAAAACAAAACGAGCATCAAAAAGCTGGCTGAGGAAGTGGGTAAGTTTAAAGTGTGATGCACTGCGCACAGGCTGCTTAAAATGCCCGGCCGTGCGCGTTCGATATATGTATCATTAAGTTTTTTTCAGACGGCTTCGTTCATGCGGAGCCGTTTTTTTATCTTCAGATAATGAGAACATACTCAATTGTAAGGCTCTTTCAAATATGATATAGTAATACGATATACTTTGAGGAGCCGTAGTATGGATATTGCCGAAGAGATTCTCGATTTGTTACGCGAAAATGCGCGCCTTTCCGTCGAAGACATTGCCGCGATGACGCGAAAAACCGAAGATGAAGTGCGTGCCGTCATTAAAAAACTCGAAGACGGCGGCATCATCATGAAGTACGCGGCTATCGTCAATCCGGAAAAAGACGGCGAACTGAAAGACCGCGTGCACGCCGAAATCGAAATACAGGTGACTCCCGAACGCGATAGGGGCTTCGATGCGATCGCCGACAGGATATGGCGCTTTCCGCAGGTAAAATCGCTCTACCTCATGAGCGGCGGCTACGATCTCAAAGTGATCATCGAAGGCGACACGCTCAAAGAAGTCGCGCTCTTCGTCGCGAGCAAACTTTCGACGATCGAAGGCGTGCGCTCTACGAAAACGCATTTTATTTTAAAGACATACAAAGAAAACGATATCGTTTACGTCGAACAGGATCGCGACGGCCGTGAAGGAGTGACCGCCTGATGAACACGCGCGACGATCGCTTTTCCAAAAAAATTCTCGCAACACCTCCGTCGGGCATTCGTAAATTTTTCGATTTGATAATCGGTCGCGACGATATCATTTCTCTCGGTGTCGGCGAGCCCGATTTTCCGACGCCGTGGCAGCTGCGCGAAGAAGCGTTTTATCATCTCGAAAAGGGGCAGACTTCGTATACGTCGAATTGGGGGCTTCTCGAACTGCGTGAAGAGATCGCTCGCTACCTTGCGCGTTACGGTATGTATTACAATCCGAAAAACGAAATTATCGCAACGATCGGCGGTTCGGAAGCGGTGGACGCGGTACTCCGTTCCGTCTTGAATCCCGGCGATGAGATCATCGTGTGTGAGCCGTGCTACGTTTCGTATCAGCCGCTTTCCGAACAGTGCGACGCAACCCTCGTTCATTTGGATACGAGCGAAACGGATTTTATCCCGACGGCGAAAAAAATCGAAGCTGTACTTACCGAACACACGAAAGCGCTCATGCTGTGCTCTCCGTCGAATCCCACGGGACGCATGATCCCGAGCGACGAGCTTGCAAAAATTGCGGAAGTGGTCAAAGCGCACAAGCTCTGGTGCATCAGCGATGAAATTTACGGCGAGCTCGTATATGACGGACGTAAGCACGTTTCGATCGGCAGTTTTCCGGGCATGAAAGATTACTCGGTCATCATCAACGGATTTTCGAAATCCTTTGCAATGACCGGATGGCGTATCGGCTATCTCGCGGCGAATGCGGAATTGACAAAACAGGTGTGCAAGCTGCACCAGTATTCCACGATCTGCGCTCCGATCATGAGCCAATACGCGGCGATCGAAGGCTTGAAAAACGGATGGAACGAAGTCGAGAGGATGCGGCGGAGTTACGAGCAGCGGCGGAACCTCATGTATAAAGCGTTTTGCGATATGGGACTTCCGTGTACGGAAGGAGAGGGGGCGTTTTATCTTTTTCCCGATATCCGTTCGACGGGTTTGACGAGCGAAGAATTTGCAACGCAGCTTATCGAAAATTATCAAGTAGCGGTCGTGCCGGGCACCTGTTTCGGAAAAGGCGGCGAAGGATTTATCAGATGCTGCTATGCGACCGATATCAACAAAATAAAGATTGCCGTTTCGCGTATCGCGGAACTGGTGACCGAGCTTCGGAAAAAGCGGGAGACGAATCGTTAACAGATGGATGCAGTGATACCGATTTTAATAGCCGTCGTTTTCGCGGCCGTTGTCGCATCTCTCATTTTGGCGCTTCGTTCCGCCGCAGCACGGGGCGAAAAAGGTGCCGGTGCGGGAGGCAAACAAAAGAGCAGACGCCTCGTTATCCGCGAGTGTTCGAAAAAGCTCGCGCGCGATCCGCGCAACGTAGAGGCGCTCTCGACGCTGGGCGAACTGTATTACGACGAGCAAAATTGGGATAAAGCGTTCCCGCTCTACAACCTCCTTTTCGATTTGATACCGACGCACGTCGAAATCAATGCGGGAAAGGCGGCTGCGCGGCAAGGCATTTCCGCGTTTCATCTCAATAAATTTGAAGACGCCGAACGCGGACTTTTGTCCGCATGCAAATTCGAGCCGGACAATTTCGATGCGAACTTTTATCTCGGACGGCTCATGTATCAAAAAAACGAATACGAAAAAGCAATCCTGTGTCTCAGGAAAGCGCGGTCGATCGATCCCGAATCGACGGAAACGGACGAACCGCTCGGTTTGGCGTATTTTAAATCGCAGCATTACCGTGAAAGTATTCCCTTCCTTCGCCGCGTGCTCGATCAGGATCCGACCGACAAAGACGCGCTTTTTGCGATCGCGACGGCGATGGATAAAACGGGCTACGGCGATAAAGCGCTTAAAGTGTTTATGCACTTGCGCCCGGATCCCCGGTACGGCGCTCAGTCCTGTCTTTCGGCGGGCTTGATCCACGAACACGCAAATCAGTATCAGCTTGCAGAGCAGGATTACGAAATCGGTTTAAAGCTCGAAGAGGTTCCACTTGATCTGCAGACGACGCTGCGCTATCGGCTCGCGAACGTGTATCTCGCGCAAAAAAATATCGGCAAAGCGCTCACCTATCTCAAAGAGATACAGGATACGGTGCCGGGCTATAAAGACGTGCCCGCTCTGATCCAGCGCTATCAGGAACTCAATACGAACGCGAACCTGCAAACCTACCTCATGTCGCCGACGGGCGATTTTGTAGCGCTCTGCCGCCGCTTTGTCGCTTCGTATTATTCCGATGCGACGGTAAAGATCGAAGACTCTACGGTGACGCAGGAGTTCGTCGAAATCCTCTGTACCGTCGATACGCCGCGCTGGGAAGATTCCGAGCTGTTCCGTTTTTACCGCAGCACCGGAGCGATCGGTGAATTGTACGTGCGCGAATTTCACGCAAAGCTCCGCGATATGAAATGCGACAAAGGCTTTTGCATCACGGCGGGTGCGTTTACCGAAGGCGCGCACAAATTCTCCGAAGGCCGTCCCATCGACTTGATCGAAAAAGGACGCCTCGTTTCGATGCTGAAAAAGCTTATGTAAGCGGAAAATCGGCTGTAGGACCGACAGCAGCTCCGCCCTTTGCGCGGGGAACTTCGTGCTCGTTGCAAGTCGCGCGGGGAACTTCGCGCTTCGCGCTCGTTGCAAGTGGCGCGTCTTTTCGCAATCGATATCGAAATTTTCCGTACTTCCCTTTATCCGCCGTTTCCATTATAACTATCAATATGCGTTCAAACACTACGGTCGATATCCTCGACTCGACACTGCGCGACGGCGTACAGGGCGAAGGGATCAGTCTTTCGGTTCAGGATAAAATTCACATCGTGCACGCGCTCGACGAACTCGGAGTTGCGTATATCGAAGCGGGGAACCCCGGCTCGAATCCGAAAGACATGGAATTCTTTCAGGAGATAAAAAAAACGCCGCTTGCAAATGCGAAACTCTGCGCTTTCGGCGCGACGCGCAGAAAAGATATTTCGTGTGCGGAAGACGTAAACGTGCAAAGCCTTTTGGCGGCGGAGACGGAAGACGTCGTCATATTCGGAAAGTCGTGGACATTCCACGTCGTCGATATTATTAAAACGACGCTCGAAGAAAACCTTTCGATGATCCGCGATACGTGCGCGTTTTTAACGAAAAACAAGCGCCGCGTCATCTACGACGCCGAACATTTTTTTACCGGCTACCGGTACGATAGAGACTATGCGCTGAAAACGCTCAAAGCTGCGATCGAAGGGGGAGCCGGTGTACTCACGCTTTGCGAAACGACGGGCGGCTGCCTCATCGACGAATGCAAAAAAGCGGTCGCCGATGTGTACGCTCATTTCGGACGCGAAGCCCTTATCGGTATCCACACGCACGACGATTCGGGGCTTGCCGTTGCGAACTCGCTCGTCGCGGTCGAAGCGGGAGCCCGTCACGTACAGGGAACGCTTCTCGGTTTCGGTGAGCGCACGGGAAACGCGAACCTTGCGACTATCATCGCCGACTTGCAGTTGAAGATGGGCTATACCTGCCTTCCGGACGAAAAGCTGAAATCGCTTACACCGATCGCGCGGCGAGTAGCCGAAATCGCGAATATCGCCCTGAATCCGCAGCTGCCCTACGTCGGCGCGAACGCGTTTGCGCACAAAGCGGGCATGCACATCGATGCGGTTATCAAAAATCCCGATGCGTACGAACACATCGCTCCCGAAAGCGTCGGAAACTCCCGCGTGTTCCTCATGAGCGAAGTTGCCGGCCGCAGCATGATCATCGAAAAGATCAAGAAATTCGATCCGGCGATTCAAAAAGACGATCCGGTCGTTTTGGGAATTATTAAAAAAATGAAAGAGCTCGAATTCGAAGGCTACCAGTTTGAAGGAGCCGACGGAAGTTTCGAACTGCTCGTGCGCAAAACGATCGGAAAATACCAGCCGTTTTTTACGCTGCATTATTATCAGACGAGCGGCATCAATCCGAGGCCCGAAAAGGGAGTCAACGCATGTGCTCAAATCAAAGTGGAAGTCGACGGCCAGATCGCGGTGACCGCAGGCGAAGGCGACGGCCCCGTCAACGCGCTCGATATCGCGCTCCGCCGTGCGCTCGAAAAATTTTATCCGGCAGTAAAAAAGATCCGGCTCACCGATTTTAAAGTCCGCGTCATCGACGGAAAGTCCGCGACCGCAGCCCGCGTCAGAGTCCTCATCGAAAGCACCGACGGAAACGATTCGTGGACGACGGTCGGCGTTTCGGCGGATATCATGGAAGCCTCGTGGCTCGCCCTCGTCGATTCGTTCGAATATAAATTGATAAAAGATATCGAAAAACATTTTCGAAAAATGATATGAGCACGCATGTCGGATTTTAATAATTAATAAAATTCGATTGTATGTGCGCTAAGTGAGGTTGATATGAAAAAAACGATTGCGCTTATTCCCGGCGACGGGATCGGACCGGACGTCGTAGCGGAAGCGGTGCGCGTGCTTGACGCCGTCGCAAAAAAATACGGGCACGAATTTGTATACAAAAATGTCGTTGCGGGAGGGGCTGCGATCGACAGCCGGCAAAATCCGCTTCCGAAAGACCAGCTCGATATCTGCCTCGCATCCGATGCGGTGCTGCTCGGAGCCGTCGGCGGACCGAAGTGGGACAACGTCGCGCCTGAAATGCGCCCCGAAAAAGCGCTCCTCGGTTTACGGGGCGGCATGAAAGTGTACGCGAACCTCCGTCCCGCCGTCATGTTCAAACAGCTCAAAGAAGCCTGTCCGCTCAAAGATTCCGGCGACGGCATCGATATCCTCATCGTGCGCGAATTGACCGGCGGCATCTATTTCGGCGAGCGGGGTACGTCGGAGGACGGAAAGAGCGCATGGGATACGGAAACGTATTCGTGGCATGAAATAGAGCGCATCGTGCGGCTCGGCTTTGAAGCGGCGCAAAAGCGGCGGAAAGTGCTCACGGTCGTCGACAAAGCGAATATCCTCAACACGAGCCGACTGTGGCGCAAAGTTACGGAAAGCGTCAAAGGCGATTATCCCGACGTTTCGCTCGGCTATATGTATATCGACAACGCGGCGATGCAGCTCGTGCGAAACCCGAAGCAGTTCGACGTCATCGCGACGAGCAATATGTTCGGCGATATTTTAAGCGACGAAGCGAGTCAAATCACCGGTTCCATCGGCATGCTCGCATCCGCGTCTCTCGGCGACGGAAGCGGGCCGGGACTCTACGAACCGATTCACGGATCCGCGCCCGACATTGCGGGTAAAGATGCGGCGAACCCGCTTGCGACGATTTTGTCCGCAGCGATGCTTTTGCGCTACAGCTTTCACGCGGAAACCGAAGCGCGCGCGATCGAGACTGCCGTCGAAAGCGTGCTCGACGAAGGCTGGCGCACCGGAGACATTGCGGGAGATATTGCGGCGGTAAAAGCTGCGGGAAAACTTGCCGGCACGAAAAAGATGGGCGAGCTCGTCGCCGAGCGTATTGCGGGATAGGACACGGGCGGGAAAAACGGCTGAAATATTTTGAGGTATATATGATACGCAGCGAACTGCTGATGAAAAGCGGCGCGGTGAAAGAAGTTGCCGAAGCGTTCCATAAAAAATTTCCAGGTAAAAAACCCTTAATCATAGAAGATACGAATACGCAAGCCCTTGCCGAAGATATCATCGTTTCCCGGTTTGACGAATGCAGCAGTCATTGTTTCGATGCAAAAACGATATATGCGGACGATGAGCACGTTTCGGCTGTGCAGAGGGCGCTCGAAGAAAAGCCCGACGCCATCGCCGTTGCGCTCGGAAGCGGCACGATCAACGATCTGTGCAAGCGGGCATCCTATGTTGCAGGGGAGCGGCCGTATATGTGCATCGCAACCGCACCGTCGGTAGACGGCTTTACGAGCAACGGTGCGGCCATTACCGACCGCGGATTAAAGACGACGCTTCCGTGTCCCGCTCCCGTTCTCGTTGTCGCAGATACGGATATTTTGTCGAACGCGCCGATCGATATGATCGCAGCAGGTTACGGCGATTTGGCGGCGAAAGTTCCTGCGGGCGCGGATTGGCTTATTGCAGATGCGCTCGGTATCGAAAAAATCGTTGAAAGCGTGTGGGATATGGTACAGCCCTCGCTTAAAGCCGCGATTTCCGAGCCTGCAAAACTTCGCGCTCGGGATCCCCAAACCGCAGCGGCCGTTTTTACAGGGCTCATTCAAACCGGTTTTGCAATGCAGGAGTATTTCGATTCCCGCCCGGCAAGCGGCGCCGAGCATCTTATGAGCCACGTATGGGAAATGCACGGTTGCTGCACCGTCGGCGGTAAAGAAGCTTCTCACGGTTTTAAAGTTGCGATCGGTACGCTGACGACTACCGCGATTATGGAAGAATTATTAAAATTATCGAAAAGCGATGTGGAAAAAGCGGCCGCATCGTATACACCCGAAACGTGGGAAGAGCGGCAAAAATCGATCGCGCATTTTGTCCGAGAGCCGTCGGTGCGGGACAGACAAATCGAAATATGCCGGAAAAAGTTTTTGGAAGGGGATGCGCTTGCCGCGCGGCAATCTGCGATTGCCGACAAGTGGGACGAGATGCGGCAAAAAATCGAAGGGCAGATCATCCCGTTTGCAAAGCTGAAAGAGATGTTTCAAACGGCCGGTTGTCCGACCGAACCGAGTGATATTTGTCTGTCGATCGAAGATCATCGGTACGGTATGCGCGTTGCTCAGATGATGCGGAACCGATATACTGTTGTCGATTTGCTGTACGAAACGGGACTGCTTGATGCGATGATCGAACGCATTATCGATCCTGCAGGCACCTATTTCAGCGCATGGGACAAAGCCTAATATACTGCCGCAGTGTGCTGTTTTTAAGATGAGCTTGCCGTCCGGCACAGCGTCCCTATATTTTTTGTAAAGGAGGCGGCGATATGGAATTAAATAACGGCGGATCGTGCGGCTGCGGAAAAAAACACGTATGCGACGTAAAAAAATTAATAATCGAAAAAGGTGCGCTTGTATCGCTTCCGTCATTGCTTTGTGAAGCCGGCGCCGAAAAACCGTTTCTTATAATGGACGAAAATACGAAAAAAGCGGCGGGCGATACGGTTTCGGATATTTTGAAAAATGCCGGCATACCGTTTTCATCCTATGTATATGAAACGATCGAGCCGCTTGCGCCGACGGAGGAAACGTTCGGGCGCGTTATGATGTTTTGGGATCCGTCCTGCGATTATATCGTTGCGGTCGGGAGCGGAGTCATCAACGACGTTTCAAAGCTCGTATCGCGCGTGAGCGGACGTCCGTATATCCTCGTTTTGACGGCGCCGAGTATGGACGGCATGGTTTCTCCGACTTCATCGATGGACGTGCAGTCGCTCAAAGTATCGCTTCCGTCCGCTACGGTGCACTCCGTCGTTGCGGATATCGACGTTTTGGCACACGCTCCTCGGCGCATGATTTTGGCGGGATTCGGCGATATGCTTGCCAAATATGTGAGCGTAACGGAATGGAAGATTTCGCACATCATCACCGGCGAATACTATTGCGAAAAGATTGCATCTCTTCTGCAAAGCGCGCTGCAACAGGTATTCGATGCCGCCCCTCGTTTATTGTCGGGGGACGAAGAGGCGGTACGGACATTGACCGACGGACTCCTGCTTGCCGGCTGCGCGATGGCGTATGCGGGCGTTACGAGGCCTGCGAGCGGCATGGAACACTATATTTCACACATCATCGATATGCGGCATCTCGTCTTCGGAACCCCTGCGGATTTGCACGGTATTCAAGCGGGCATCGGGACGCTGTATACGCTGAAATTGTATGAGGAAATCGAAAAGATCGATGCGATAGATATTGCAAAAGCCGAGCGGTATGTCGCCTCCTTCGATTACGATGAATGGAGCAAAACGCTGCGCGCCTTTGTCGGAAAATCCGCCGAGTCGATGATCACACTCGAAGCGAAAGAGCGCAAATACGATAAAGCCTCGCACAAAGCACGCATAAAAAAGATTGCCGAAAAGTGGCCCGAATTGCGCAGTGTGATGAAAGAGATGCTTCCGCCTTCGCAGAAAATCGAAGATACTATGAAAGCGCTCGGCATGCCCCTGCGTCTTACGGAACTCGGTGTCGCCCCGCGCGATATTCCGACGCTTGTAAAATGCACGAAAGATATCCGCGATAAATATGTGGGAACGCGCCTGCTTTGGGATATCGGCGAACTTGACGAAACAGTAAACAGGGTCGCTCTTTAAATCAGTCGATTGCACCTGTCCCGCGGCTTCGCGTTTCATTTGTGTATCGGGGTTATTGTCATTTGTGCATACATTTTATTGCCCTGTATGCCTCTAGACATACTGCCGTTTTTTTTGTTATAGTACGAACGGCGTCGTACCCAAGTGGTAAGGGACGGGTCTGCAAAACCCTTATGCAGCGGTTCAATTCCGCTCGACGCCTTGGGCCGGAATATCGCATGATGTTCCGGTTTTTTTATCGGGGCGGCGTATGGAAACCATTTCGTGCGATTACATCATTGTCGGAGCAGGCAGCGCGGGACTCGCGTCGGCGCAATATGCCGCGCGTGCGGGTTTGCGTACGGTCGTTTTCGATCCGTTCGGTCCGGGCGGACAGGTGCTGCAGATCGTCGAGCTTGAAAATTATCCCGGCGTCTTTCCCGCCGTTACAGGAATCGATTTTATCGACACGATGAAAAAGCAGGCGGAATTTTTCGGCGCGCGGATCGTGCAGGAAAAAATCGCTTCGATCGATAAAATCAAAAATACGTTTTACGTTCGTGCGGAAGGCGGCGTCTATACCGCTTCCGCGCTCCTTATTGCGACGGGTGCCGAACACCGTATGCTCGGCGTTCCCGGTGAAAAAGAATTGACCGGCAGGGGCGTTTCATATTGCGCGACCTGCGACGGTCCTTTTTTCCGAGATAAAGCGATCGTCGTCGTCGGAGGCGGAGATTCCGCGTGTACCGAAGCGCTCTACCTTGCAACGCTTTCTCCGAATGTTACGCTCGTCCATCGCAAAGCGCAATTCCGCGCGGAGTACGCCGTCGTCGAAAGAGTGAAAAACGAAAAAAACATAAACGTCAAATACAATACGCTCGTAAAAGAAATCCGCGGAAACGGACGGGTACAATCCGTATTGCTCGAAGATACGGAGACGAGCGTGCAGACGGAACTGCCTGCCGCCGCCGTCTTCATCTTTGTCGGCATGAAAGCACGCACGGCTCTCTTCGATACGCTGCCGAAAGATAAGTCGGGCTATATCGTGACGAACGAAAAGATGGAGACGATCATGCCGGGCTTGTACTGTGCGGGCGATGTGCGTGCAAAGCCGTTCCGCCAAATCATTACGGCCGTTTCCGACGGTGCGATTGCCGCGCACGAAGCCGCCGAATACATAAAGCGCATTTCACCGCCCGGAGACGGAACATGAAACGCTTTGCAAAATCGATATTATTAATTATTAATATACTGATCGCCGCTTTGCCGCGCGTTTTTGCACAGAGCGAAACGAGCGCCGAACCGCTTCGAGAGCTTCCCCGTGATGTCACGTTTTGGAGCGATTATCCGGCGGAGACGCTTGCACGCACGATCGTCGAGCGCATGAGCGATGCGGAATGCCTTTCGCAGATTTTTATGTTCGGCTGGGCGGGTGCGGAGCCCGAACAGCTTTTGTACGATTGGGTTTCCCGCGGGCTCGGCAGCGTAAAAGTGTTCGGATGGAACACCGACGATATCCGTCTCGTCGCAGAGTCGATTTTTTCGCTGCAGCGGAGCGCGGCGCAGACGAGATTTAAAATACCTCTGTTCGTCGCGACAGATCAGGAAGGCGGCTGGATCCGCCATGTCAAAGGGGAAACGTCGATCACGCCGGGCAATATGGCGATCGGAGCTGCGGGCTATCCCGTCGACGCGTGGTACAGCGCGTATTATATTTCGCGCGAAATCAAAGCGCTCGGCATCAATATGAATTTTGCGCCGTCGGTCGACCTCTTTACCGACCGCGCTTCTTCGATCATCGGGCCGCGCTCCTTCGGCGACGACCCCGAACGTGCGGGTATCCTCGGCGCGGCTTTTTCCGCCGGCAGTATCGCGGCGGGCGTCATCCCTACGGCAAAACATTTTCCGGGACACGGAGACACCGACGGCGATTCGCATGTAAAGCTCCCCGAAATCGATATCGACGAAAAGACGTTTACGCATCGCGAACTCGTTCCGTTCGAATACCTCGTCAGGCAAAAAATCCCCGCGATCATGTCGGGACATTTGAGTTTTCCGAAAATCGATGCAAGCGGTGCGCCCGCATCCCTTTCAAAATATTTTCTCACCGATTTGCTGCGCGGAAAGCTCGGTTTTGACGGATTGATCATCACGGACGATATGATGATGAACGGAGATACGCTCTATGCGGGTTCTTTGACGAACGCGTTTTACCTCGCGATAGCGGCAGGCAACGATATCCTCATCTCTTCTACGACGGCGCGTTTAAACGAACCGCTGTGGGCGGTAAATCTTGACCGAATGAAAACAGACGGCGCATTTCGTGAGCGCGTAAAAGATGCGGCATACCGTGTCCTAAAAGCGAAACTCGACTATTTTAAAAGCGGAAACGCAGCTCCTCTTTATCCCGACGCGGCTGCGATTCGACGGCATATCCCCGATAAAGAAGGCGAAAAGTTTTTTCTCGAACAGGCGTGCCGATCGATTACATTGTACAAAAAAGGTACCCTGCCGCTTTCGAGCAAAGATGCCGGCCGCGTGCTCTTTGTCGGCTCGCTTTCAAGATTTTTCAGTGAAGGAAAGCGACGCTATGTGTCTTCCGGCGATTACCGTTTTTCTTCGGAGCCGGGACCGAACGAAACGCAGTATATGTGCGACCGCATCCTTGAAAGCGCCGCTTCTTACGACACGGTCGTCTGCTGCGTTTCCAATGCGCAGTCTGCACGTATCGCGCGCATGCTCAAAGGAAGCGGAAAGAGAGTCGTGATCTTTTCGATCATGTCGCCGGAATATGCGCTCGATTTCGGCTGGACGGATTCCGTTGTCATGGGATACAGCTGGTCGGCATATACCTTCGATGCTATGTTCGGCGCACTTGCAGGCGAATACGAAGCTCAAGGAACGCTGCCGTTTAAACCGTAAAGCGCTTGCACCGATACGGTTGAGCGCATTTTCAATCAACGTGCTTTACGAATGCCGTTTACGCGCTTTAACCCGCTCTCCGCTGTCGCCTTTTTTGAGCCGCTGAAAAAATTATTAATCTTTCGGGATCGCAACTTTTTTTGTGTACTTCCAGTTGTAGCTGTGCGTGTCGGGAAGCTTGCCGTCGATGCGGTCGTTTTGCGCCTGCAGCTGATCGCGTATGAGCTTTCGAAAGGCCGTCATAAGCGGTTCGGGATTCGCATTTTCGTTTGCAAGATGTACGGACTGCAGCTCTTTTATGAGATAATAACAGGATTCGATCGTGGAGATGTAATCGGGAGAAGGCTCACGCTTAAACGTAAACTCGGAGCGGTAGCTGCCTGCAAAAGAGAGACGCGGAAGATCAAGCAAAAAAGCGCTGTGCTCGATCACTTTGCGCGAACAAAACCACGTCGCGTCGATGACGAGAACGAGAAGCGTTTTGTCCCCGATGAGATCGGCAAATCCTTCGGTGCGTACCGTGTTCACATCTTTTCCCGGGTAGAGCAGCATGGGAAAGTAGCGCTCATCGGAAAGCAGTTCGTGCAGGCGCTCGTTTTTTGAAAAATCGAGCCCGATGAGGATTTCCGAATCGACGAGCGACACGTGCGCGATGCGGCCTGTTCCCGTACGCTCGCGCTTGGCTTCTTTGGGATGCATGAGCAGCACGAATTTGACACCCGCGTCTACCGGCTCCGCGTATTTGCAGAGACAGCAGTGCACGGGCCGAAAGCAGCGCCAGCAGCGATCGCTCATACGCCGAGCGATTTTAATAAATCGGCTTTGCTCATCGCACCCGTTTGCTGAGCGGCGGCTTTGCCGTTCTTAAACAAAATAAACGTCGGAATGCTCATGACGCGGAATTGCGCGGCAAGGCTTTCCTGTTCGTCCACGTTGACTTTGCCGACTTTCAGTACGCCTTTTTTTTCTTCGGCGATTTCCGAAACGACCGGCCCCATCATGCGGCACGGACCGCACCACGACGCCCAAAAATCGACGAGTACGGGAAGATCCGATTCGAGCACTTCGCTGTTAAAATTCTCCGCAGTAAGCGTGAGTTCCATAATTACCTCCGGTATATTATTTATTATAAAATTGTATTTATTTAAATATAGTCTTTTCTTATTGTAAAAGCAAATGAAATTCGCTACAGTGATAATCGCAAATTCGTCGGCTTTCACAACACGGCCGACTTTTTGCATATCTTTACGGGTGGTGCTATGACAAAAGATTTGACACAGGGAAAACCGTTTCCGCTCATCCTCGAATTTTCGATCCCGGTGCTGCTCGGCTATCTCTTCCAGCAGTTTTACAACCTCACCGATACGGTCATCGTCGGAAAATCTCTCGGCATTCAAGCGCTCGCGGCCGTCGGTTCGACCGGCGCCGTGAATTTTTTAATAATCGGATTCGTCATGGGCGTATGCAACGGTTTTACGATCCCCGTATCGCAGCGTTTCGGTGCAAAAGATTTTTCGCTCATGCGGAAGTACGTCGCGAATATCGTATACCTGTGCGTCGCGTTTTCCGCCGTCATGGCTGTCGGCACGGTTATCTTTTGCGATCCGCTCATGCTTGCTATGGAAACGCCGGAAGACATCCTTTCTCGTGCGGGCGACTATATCAGGATAATCTTCGCAGGCATTCCGCTTACGTTTTTATACAATATAACGTCAGGTTTGATCCGAGCGCTCGGCGACAGTAAAACGCCGGTATTTTTTCTCGTGCTTTCGTCGGTGCTCAATATCGCACTCGATTTGATTTTTATCCTCGTGTTTCACTGGGACGTGCAGGGAGCGGCGCTCGCGACGGTTATCTCGCAGGGAGTCGCCGGCATCGCCTGTCTTTTGTATATGATCAAAAAGTTCGACATCATCAAACCGAAAGGCGACGAGCGAAAATTTAATAAAAATTATTGCAGCGTGCTGTGCGGCGTCGGCGTGCCGATGGGGCTGCAGTATTCCATAACGGCGATCGGAAGCGTTATCCTGCAAGCATCGGTGAACGGACTCGGTTCCGCCGCCGTCGCCGCAGTTACAGCCGCGACCCGCGTGGGGCAGTTTTTCTGTACGGTATTCGATGCGCTCGGCACGACGATGGCAACCTACGGCGGACAAAATACGGGTGCCGGCAAAATCGACAGACTCGGTGCGGGCGTGCGCGACAGTATGATTATCGCCTCTGCGTATTCGATGATTGCACTCATCATATATTTTATCTTCGGCGATTATCTTGTCATGCTCTTTATGAACGGAGAGCAGACGGAAATTATTAAAAATGCAAAACTGTTTTTGCTGCAAAACGGTTCCGCATACGTTCTTTTGTCGGTCGTAAATATTTTCCGATTTATGATTCAAGGCATGGGATTTTCGCGCTTTGCGATTTTTTCCGGCGTGTTCGAAATGATCGCGCGTATGCTCATGGGCGTCTTTATGGTACCGCATTTCGGTTTTGTGAGCGCGGGTTTCGCTTCTCCGTTCGCATGGCTTTTGGCAGACTGCTTTTTGATACCCGCGTTTATCCGCTGCAAGCGTACGCTTGCAAAACAATTTAACAAGCGATAGTTTTCGACGTGCTCGGTATCACGTCATATCGATAAGGCAGGCGGGGAAACGACACCGACGGTTTCTTTTCCCCGCGCCCTTATTCTTCCCTCCTGCGTATGTCCGCATTTTCGTGCAAATCGACGGATCCGATTTCTTTTCTTAATAATTTTTTTATGTTGCCAGTCCGTCCGCTTTTTGCTACACTGCGCCTATGGTCATATCTTCCATTGATTTAAAAGACGGACGCGTCGTGCAGCTGAAAAACGGTGCGCAGCCGGTGCTTGCGCGGGATGATGCGGAATCGCTCATCGAAGAATTCGACAGGTACGGCGAAGTCGCCGTCATCGATTTGGATGCGGCGCTCGGAAACGTCGATGTGCGCGGCGACACGAAAAATACGCCGCTTTTAAAGAAGCTTTTGCGCAAAGGCAACGTGCGCACGGGCGGCGGCATACGCAGCGTGGAACGCGCAAAAGAACTCGTGTCACTCGGTGCGGAAAAAGTGATCATCGGTTCTGCGGCCTGGAAAAAAAATCCGAAAGCGGGAGAGTGCCCGCTCGATGTCGAATTTCTCGAAGCTCTTGTCCGGGCGATCGGCCGCGAGCGCGTTATCATCGCCGTCGATGCGAAAGACGGAAAAGTTGCAGTGCACGGATGGACGGAAACGACGGACGTGCCCTTCATAGAAGGAGCCGTGCTTGCGGAAAAATACTGCAGCGAAATTTTATTTACCTGCGTCGAAAAAGAAGGCTGTATGCAGGGCGCCGATACGGATGCGGTCAAAAAACTGCGCGAAGCGGTGCAGTGCCGCATCGTCGCCGCAGGCGGCGTTTCGTCGGCGGAAGAAATCGTGCAGCTTGAAAAGCTCGGATGCGACGTGCAGCTCGGTATGGCGCTCTACACCGGAAAGGTTTCGCTCGGCGATGCGTTTATCGGCTGTTTGAATTGGGATAAAGTCGAGCTCATTCCGGTGATCGCGCAGAGCGTAAACGGAGACGTGCTTATGCTCGGTTATGCGAACCGCGCAGCGTTTGAAAAAACCTTTGAAACGAACAAGCTGACTTTTTTCAGCCGTACGCGGGGAGTGCTGTGGACGAAGGGCGAGCACAGCGGACACTATCTTGGGGTGAAAAAACTTCGCGCCGACTGCGATCGGGATACCGTGCTTGCGACGGTCGTCCCCCACGGGGGCGTGTGCCATACGGGAAGCTTTACCTGCTTTACGGGCGAAGCGGACGAAACGTCGTCCGCCGGAAGATTGTACGACATCATCGCGGACAGGTTTGCGCACCCGAAGCCCGGTTCTTATACTGCGACGCTCGACGGAAAGCGCGTTCGTGAAAAGATTTTGGAAGAAGCCGACGAGTTGTGCAACGAAGCGGAGACGAAGCAGGATGTCGTGTGGGAAGCCGCGGATCTGTTTTATTTTATGAACGTGCTCATGTACCGCGAAGGCGTCACCTGGCACGACGTTTATGCAGAGCTCGACAGACGACATAAGAGCACATAAATCCGAGCAGTGCGGAGGATTTATGTGCGTCTCCTATAAAAAGAAAAACGGCTCTGCCGTTTTTCAACTCTCGACTTCAAGAATGCTTCCGAGCAGTGTTCGTTCGCGGTACATCCGTGTACCGCTCACTACCGCATTTTTGCTTTGCAAAAATGCGCAGTTGTTTTGCAAAAGTGCGACACGGCATCCGTGCCGTGCATTGAATAAAACAAAGATTCCCGTGCAACTTGCAACGAGCGCGAAGTTCTCTGCGCTTTGTGTCCTCATAAGGAATTGCAGTCGGCTTTCATACCTTTTTCATGCTGTAGACGGGGCGTTGCGGGGTGTCCCCGCTGGAAGGGGTAGCGAACGGCCGTATGAACGGAGCAAGGGGAAAACGACAGTTTTACGCTTGCGGAGTGAAAAGGACGGGAGCGAGGGGGAGGCTTCCCCCTTTGTCAAGGATAGTAACAAGAGTATTGACTAAATGCCGACTCGGGGGTACGATTTCGCATCGCCTAAAATCCAAACGGTTTTCTACGATAATATTATTTTTACGATATTGTTAATGCAAAAAGACAGCGGAGCGCCGTGCACGGACTGTGCCGTATTTCCGCGGGGAGCGATTATGAAACGATTGATCGGCATACTTGCAGCGCTGTGCGTTTTGGCCGGCTGCAAGGAAACGAAAAAGACGATTAAAATCGGCATCGTACAGCTTGTCGAACATCCGGCACTCGATGACGCATATAAAGGATTCGTCGACGCTCTTTCCGAAGCGGGCTATGTCGACGGAACGAATATTTCGATCGATTACGAAAATGCGCAGGGCGAACAGGCGAACTGCGTTACGATCGCACAAAAGCTCGTAAACGACCGAAGCGATTTGATCCTCGCGATCGCAACGCCCGCGGCGCAGGCTGTGGCGAATCTTACGAAAGACATCCCGATCCTCGTTACGGCCGTCACCGACCCCGAAAGCGCAAAGCTTGTCAAATCGAACGATGTGCCGGGTACGAATGTTTCGGGTACGTCCGACTTGACGCCGTGTACCGCGCAGATCGATTTATTGAAGCGTCTCGTGCCGAATGCGAAAACCGTCGGTATGCTCTATTGTTCGAGCGAACAGAACAGCGTCTTTCAAATCGGTCTTGCAAAAGCGCAGTGCGATAAACTCGGACTTGCATATATCGACGCGACGGTATCGAGCACGAACGAAGTGCAGCAGGTGACGCAGAGCCTTGTCGGTAAAGTGGACGCGATCTACGTGCCGACGGACAATATGGTTTCATCGAGTATCGTGACGGTCGCGCAGGTTGCGAACGAAAACAGGATCCCGACGATCGTCGGAGAAGAAGGCATGGTGGAGCGGGGTGCGCTTGCGACGTACGGCATCGATTATTATGCGCTCGGAAAACAGACGGCTTCTATGGCACTCGATATTATTAAAAACGGAAAAAAGCCCGCCGATATGCCGATCCAATATCTCGAACACTGTACGCTTGCCGTCAACCGCGATACGGCGGCGAAGATCGGCATGACTATTCCCGACGATTTGAAATAAAGGGGAGCGTTCGAAAAATTCGCTTTTCGGATACGATCGATAATCGGCAGGGCAGCCGCCGGCGGAGTTTAAGCAAAGATGGGATTGTTGTTTGCAGTGCACGGCGCTCTCGCCGTGGGTATTTTATGGAGCGTGATGACGCTCGGCGTATACATTACGTTTCGAATTCTCGACATAGCCGATCTCACCGTCGACGGAAGTTTTGCGACGGGAGGAGCGGTTTCCGGTGTGCTCATTGCGCACGGCGTACATCCGCTCCTTTCGCTTTTGGCAGCTTTTGCGGCGGGTATGCTTGCAGGCCTTGCGACCGGTCTTTTGCACACGAAAATAAAAATACACGTGCTGCTTGCGAGCATCCTCACGATGATCGCTTTGTATTCCGTCAATATCCGCATTATGGGAAAGGCGAACACGCCGCTGCTCGGCGTCAATACGGTGTTGACTTTTTTTACCGATAAGTGCGGTTTTACCGCGGCGAACGCTTCGCTTGCCGTCGGCGCCGTTTTTGTCGCGTGTATCGTCGCTCTCATGTATTGGTTTTTCGGAACGGAAATCGGCAGCGCTATGCGCGCGACGGGAAACAACGAGCGGATGGTGAGAGCGCTCGGCGTCAACACGGACACGATGAAAATGCTCGGTCTCATGCTTGCAAACGGTTTCGTTGCGCTGTCGGGCGGGCTCGTCGCGCAGAGTCAGGGATACGCGGACGTCGGTATGGGAACGGGCGTCATCGTTATAGGACTCGCGTCGATCATCATCGGGGAAGTCGTATTCGGAAAGCGTTTTGCGTTTTGGTATACGCTGCTTTCGGTCGTCTTCGGTTCGGTCATCTATCGGATCGTCATCGCGATCGTGTTGCAGCTCGGATTGAAATCGACCGATTTGAAATTGTTTACGGCGATCATCGTCGCGTCTTCCCTTTCCGTTCCCGTCGTCAAAGGAAGCGTCGCGCACCGCCGCCGTTCGGCCATCCCCGGTACAAAAGCTTCGGATGCGGAAGTTCCGCACGATACGGACGTAACCGACACGGCAGGGACATAAGCGATGTTAAAATTATTCAACGTATCGAAAACATTCAATCCCGGAACGATCACCGAAAAGATCGCGCTCAAAAATATCAACCTCGAAATCGACGACGGGGATTTTATCACGGTTATCGGCGGTAACGGCGCGGGGAAATCGACGCTGCTCAATCTTATCGCGGGCATTCACTTTACCGACACGGGCTCTCTTTTTCTCGACGGCATGGATTTGACCGGTATGCCCGAATACGCGCGCGCGAAATACTTGGGCCGTGTGTTTCAGGATCCGATGATGGGGACGGCGGCGAATATGCAGATCGAAGAAAACCTCGCGCTTGCGATGAGGAGAGGCAAACGGAGAACGCTTTCGTGGGGCGTGCAGCCTGCCGAACGCGCGCTCTACCGCGAAAAGCTTGCGCTCCTCGGCTTGGGGCTTGAAAAACGCATGACGAGCAAAGTCGGTCTTCTTTCCGGCGGCCAGCGTCAAGCGCTCACGCTGCTCATGGCGACGCTGCAAAAACCGAAATTGCTTTTGCTCGACGAACACACTGCCGCCCTCGATCCGAAAACCGCAAAAAAAGTGCTCGATTTGACGGAAACCTTTGTCGCCGACGGCGGACTTACGACCTTTATGGTGACGCACAATATGAAAGATGCGATACGCTGCGGCAACCGCCTCATCATGATGAGCGAAGGGCGTATCATTTACGACGTGAAAGGCGACGAAAAGAAAAACCTGCGCGTCGAAGATTTGTTAAAACGTTTCGATGCCGCAGGCGGAGAAGCGAACGATCGTCTCCTGCTTTCGTGAAAAGGCCGCGCATAGAGGCGCGGTAAATAAAAAGTGCCGTGTGCGTTCGCGCAAAGCTGCAATCGCGGAATCAAACGCACAGATACACACGGCACAGATTTTACTGATGTTCAAGTATGTGGATCGATTTTTCTTTTATGCCGAATTCGATTTCGGAACCTTCTTTGTATATCGTTTTTGCCGACGGGTTGTAATCGGAAAACTCGAGTTCCTTGCCTTGGAAGCTTACCCAATAATCCTGACAGATGCCCATGTACACGCTTTTTACGACGCGCGCTTTGAAATCGGGTTTGCCGACTTCGACCGCTTCCGGCCGCACGACCATAGTGATGGTATCGCCGACGTTCCACTTCGTCGGTTTGGGAATCGTATACGATGCGCTTTCGATATCGACTTGCGTCGTCGTATCGGTTTTCGATTTGATCGTGCCTTTGATAAAATTCGCTTTGCCGATAAAGTTCGCGACGAATTCGTTTGCGGGCACTTGGTATACTTCTTCGGGCGTACCGACTTGCTGTATGATACCGTCTTTTAAGATGACGATTTTATCGCTCATCGCCATAGCTTCGCTTTGGTCGTGCGTAACATATACGGAAGTGATACCCGTCTCTTTTTGGATCCGCCGTATTTCATCGCGCATGTGGAGGCGCAGTTTCGCATCGAGGTTTGAAAGCGGTTCGTCGAAAAGCAAAACTCCGGGTCGCAAAACCAAAGCGCGCACGAGTGCGATGCGTTGCTGCTGTCCACCGCTCATCTGTGCAGGAACGCGCTGGGAAAAATCGTCCATTTTGACGACTTTCAATCCTTCCAAAACGCGTTGTTCCATGTCCGTTTTTTCGCATTTTTGCAGCTTTAAACCGTAGGCGATATTGTCGAAAACGTTGAGGTGCGGGAAAAGCGCATAGTTTTGGAATACCATACCCAGCCCGCGCTTGTCCGGTGTTTTGGAGATGACGTCTTCGCCGTCGATGAGGATTTTGCCGCCGGTCGGTTTTTCAAACCCCGCGATCATCCTCAGTATCGTCGTTTTGCCGCATCCCGACGGTCCCAAAAGCGTTACGAATTCGCCGGGGTTGATCGTTAAATTGACTTGCTGAACGGCTTTTACCGTACCGCGCGTACTTGTCGTAAAAGTTTTTGTTAAGTTTTCCAGTTTTACTTCTTTTGCGTTTGTTGTATTCATTTTAATATCCTTCATCGAGATTGATTCCCATCTTTTTCATAAAGAGGTACATGATCGACATAAAGAGCGCTACGATTGCGATGAGCACGAGGCAGTACGCATTTGCGGCTCCGTACAGACCCTGGTCGACTTGATTCATGATCGCGACCGTAAGCATCTGCCACTTCGCCGAAACCAAAAATATGATCGTACTTACCAGCGTCATACCGCGTATAAACGCGTATACGAGCGAGCTGAAAAATACCGGACGTATGAGCGGTATGGTGATCGATGAAAAAACTTTTTTCATGCCGGCGCCGCTGATACATGCCGCTTCTTCGATCGACGGATCGATCTGTTTTAAAGCCGCGATCCCGGCTCTCGTTCCGATAGGCATACTGCGGATGACGAGGGCGACGACTAAAATAAAACTGGTACCCGTTAAGATGATCGGCGGCGTGTTGTAGGTGAGTACGTAGCCGAGACCCAAAACGGTTCCGGGCAGCGCGATCGCGATGAGGATAAACCATTCGAGCGTGCGTTTGCCGGGAAAGTTTTTTCTGACGATGAGGAAAGCGGATACCATCGCCAAAATCGAAGAGACGGGCGTGGCGATCAAGGCCAAGACGGAAGTGTCTCTGATATAGCGGCCGCCGTATGAAAATACGTATTGTATCCATTTGAACGAAAAAGAAAAATCGGCTCCCCACATTTTTACGAAAGCGCCGATCGGAACCATCGCGTATAAGCTGAGAACGAACAGCGACAGCAGCAGACAGACGAGATAGACAGGTACGGTAACTTTTTTACTGTCGATGAGGATGCGCTGCTTGGACGCTTTGCCCGTAACGGTGACGTAGGATTTTTTCCCTATGACGCTGTTTTGCAGATAAAACGCCAGTACCGAAATGAGCAGCAGGATGACGGCCATTGCGGTAGCTCCGGTCATATCGTAGCTGCCGATACCCTGTTGATAGATTTGTACGGCCATCGTCGTAAAGTTGCCTCCGATAACGATCGCGTTGCCGAAGTCCGCCAAACTTTGAATGAAGAGCAGCAGGACGACATTTGCCAAGCCGGGAGCCATCAGCGGCAGGGTTATGGTTCGGAATACCCTGTTTTGATTGGAGCCGAGTGCTTGTGCGGCTTCTTCGATCGACGGATCGATGTTTTGCAGCATCGCGGTGAGCATGAGATAGCCGGTCGGAAAAAACGACAGCACTTGCGTAAAGGCCAATCCCCAAAAGCCGTAGATGTCCGGGCGTATTCCTAACAATTTATACGTAATGAGACCGCTTCGTCCGAAGAGGAGAATGAACGCCAGAGAAATGACGAAAGGCGGCGATACCATCGGAAGGATCGAAAAGATTTTAAAAATCCGCTTGTGCGGTATGGCGAGGTACGTGGTCGCATACGCAAAGATAAACGCAACAACCGTTCCGAGCAGCGCAACGACGATACCCAAAATCAATGTATTGGAGATGATGCCTAAATCGTACGCATTTTTAAAAATACTTGTATAGGCTTGCAGCGAAAATTTTTTGCCGCTAAAAACGCTTTCTTTCAGTATCGTAAAAAGAGGGATGATGATAAACATGATGACGACAACGCTGACGCTTATGACCGCCGTCAATTGCGCCGGATCCCTCATCGAAAATTTTAAATCGTCAAAACGTGCCGATAAGATATTTTTTCTTTTATCGGCCGAATCGGAAGTATTGTTTTTTGACATTGAAGTCTCCGTAAAAAGGAAAGGGAGCGAACCGGACGATCTTCGCCGCCCCCGTTGTGAGGAACGAATCCTATGCCCGCTCGGCTTTCGGATCCGTTCCGTAGTGAAACCGTTATTTTTTCGGTGGTGTCGTTTTTGTAAGTGTATTGAATTTATTGAGGAATTCCGAACGGTGCGCTCCCGACCATGCGTCGTCCTGTACGATCAGTTTTGCGTTTTTGATCGATTCGACTTCTTTCGGCGGACGCGCTTTGGGATTGGTCAAAAACTGCAGTGCGTTGACAGTCTGACCGATTTCCTGACATTCGGGAGTGAGAACGAAGTCGACGAATTTTTTCGCAGCGTCCATTTCTTTTGCACCTTTGATGATGGCGACGGCTCCGATTTCATAGCCGGTACCTTCGGACGGCGTGGACATGACGATGTGCTGGTATCCTTCGCGCTTGAACGCGACCGCGTCGTGAAGATAACCGATCGTCAGCGCCGTTTCGTGCAGCTGCACCATTCTGCCGCCTGCCGAGCCGCTTTTCGTGTATTGACGCACGTTTTCGTTGAATTTCTGAATATATTTCCATCCTGCATCTTCGCCCATAACCTGCAAAATCGTCGTGAGCATATTGTATGCCGTCGAAGAGGAACCGGGATGCGCCATGACGATTTCACCCTTTAATCTGGGGTCGAGCAAATCCTGCCATGACTTCGGAATGCTCATCTGATGCGCGTCGAACCACTCTTTATCGCCGTAAAAGCCGAGATAGCCCGAATAAATTCCCGTCCATGCGCCGTTCGGATCTTTGAACTGAGCCGGGATAGCCTTCGCTTCCGGGCTGATATAGTGCTCGAGCAAACCTTCGTTGTCCGCTTCGATAAAGGTGAGAGAACCGCCGCCGTACCATACGCTCGCCTGCGGGTTTTCTTTTTCGGCTTTGATCCTGGCAAAGATTTCACCGCCACTCATGCGCACATAATTGGTTTTGATACCGGTTTTAGCCTGGAAGGCTTTGCAAACGGCTGCGGCGTGCTCTTCAAGCAAACCGGCGTATACCGTCAGCGTTTGTTCTTTTTCACTGCTCCCGTTCGAAAAAACGGGTATGCTCATGAGAGCGGCAGTAAGAGCAGCGATAAACAGTGTTTTTTTTCATTATTCCTCTTTCAAGGAATTTATGTATTTATAAAGTGTAAGGGCAGTTTTGCTATTTGTTAAGTTTTTTTAATTGTTGTTTATTTGAAGATCAAAATTTTGTAGATGAAATTCAATAAAATATTCTCATAAATAATAAAAACAAATTTTTTTAATTAGGAAATAATCTTACCTTCTGTAAGTATGAAACTGTTTTTACGATTTACCACCTTGATTCCACATATTTTTATTTATAATGCGGAATCCCGGATAAGCATACTCTTCTTATTCTAACTTTTCACTGAACCCGCAGTCATTCCATCAAGAAAGTATCTTTGAGCAAACAAATACATAAGTAAAACAGGCAGACATCCCAATAAACTCATAGCCATCATTTCGTTCCATTCGTATGCGTGTTGTCCCATCAACTGCTGTATTCCGATAGGAACCGTCCTCATTTCGTTGGTTTTTGTCAGCGTCAAAGCAAATAGAAATTCATTCCACGAAAGTAAAAAAGTGTATACTCCGGTAGCTATAATTCCGGGTATTGAAACAGGCACTAAAACTTTCCATAACGCAAGAAAACAAGAACCTCCGTCAACAAGAACAGCTTCGTCCAATTCTTTCGGCAATGTATTGAAGTATCCTGTCATCATTAAAACGGCATAGGGCAGGGTAAAAACCATATAGGTAAAAATCAGTGCAAAATATGTATTATATAAACGAAAAGAAACGAGCATTCCAAAATAAGGAATGAGTAATGTGATAGGCGGAATTGTTTGTGTTGTTATAATAAATATATTTAAAAACTTTTTCCCTATAAACGAAAATCTACTGAAAGCATATCCCGCAAGAATTCCTATAATCAATGTCAAAAATGTCACCGATAGCGCAACAAAATAACTATTAAAAAAATATCTGAGTTTGATAGAATTTGAAAAAATAGCTTTGTATGCACTTAAGGTAAACACTTTCGGCAATAATTTAGGAGGAAGTGAGAAGATTTCCGTATTCGATTTTAGCGAACAAAAAAACATCCAGAAAACAGGAAACGAGGCGTATACCAATCCGGCAAGTAATGCGATACAGACTAAAACCGAAGCTAACGAATTATTTCTTTTTATAGACTTACCCATCTTTATCCTCGTATTTTTTGTTTCTTTACATAAAAGAACGCCATAAAGAGAGACAATATAAGAATAATAACAGCACTTGTTGCAGCCAATGAAAACTTATAATTACTAAAAGCGAGTTTATAGGTAAAAGTGCTTAGCATTTCCGTAGCATGTATGGGACCTCCGCCCGTTGCCATCCAAACAAGAGGAAACACTTGCATTGTCCAAATAAAATCAAGCATAGCGATGCTCAATATTATCGGAATGAGATGCGGAATTGTAATAACGGCAAATTGCTGAACGATATTTGCACCATCGATAACAGCTGCTTCATAGTAGTCTTTGGGAATACTTTGCAAGCCGGCTAAAATACTTACCATATAAAAAGGGTATCCTGCCCAAATATTTACAAAGGTTAATGCATGGAGCGCCCATTTTGAGGAAGAAAACCATTCTATATTTGATTTTGATATGTGTAAATACGAAATAACATAATTTATTACCCCATTTGGATTCAATAGCAATCTCCATATAACTGCTATAATCGTTGCTGTAAATATCCAAGGTAATATATAGAATAT
>NZ_JAFEVM010000078.1:0-2195 GCF_016901105.1 Treponema sp. Marseille-Q4523
ATAATTTTGAAACCTAATATTAATATTATAGTCATAAATATTATCATTACTTAATATTTTTAAATCTTCAACTGAATCATATTCAAAATTATTACCCTCATCAGATCTAGCAGAAATAGAGATGTTTTCAAAAAAAATACTCTTTTCCTTTAGCAAAGTTATTAGATGCTGAAAGTTTTCGAAACGTGGTTTAGTTAGTTCGCAATACATAGAAATAGATGTTAAACTCATATTAATCTCCTAAACTATCTTTTATTCAGAATCACCAAAAAATAGTGAAACCATAAACAATATATGAATGCATGGAATTATATTTTCTGTGCCCGAAGGGTCCACATAACATAGGCTTAAACGGTGGCGCGGCTTGACCGCGACATCCGCTTTGAAGCCATTGTTATACGAAATTACTTTCGTACAACAATTTTCCCCATATTTATTTTTACAGATTCTACGAACCTGTTTTTTACAACTTACTATTTTCCAGAATCTTTTTCTATATTTCTGAAATTTCTGCTTTTACTTTTCATGCGGCGTAACGCCGCATACAACCGCTACATTACGACGGCCTAAAGTTCAATTAATTTTCCAGCGAGCACCGACTCGATGGAAAATTATTCCTTTTTCTTTTGGAAGAAGCATTTATACTTTTCATGGATTTTTTTGAACCGCTTCTTCGTCTTTACCTTAAAGTTCTATTAATTGTTTCAGCAAGCTCGACTTGCTGAAACAATTTTCTACTTTTACTTTGTAGCATACATCCAAACTTTTTTTTGTTGAGTCTGTTGCATGTTCTCCAAACACAATATCATTACCGATTGTTTTCAATGTTTCTATTTTAGTATTTGCTTCATAGTTTGACATTCCTTTTGAAAGTAAGAAATCCCTTATTTCATCAATTGTTACTCCAGTCTGTACTTCATGGTCAGAGATAGTATTATTATATAAATACAATCTCAAGGAAGCTATATTTGAATAACTGACTTCACTCCAATATGTGATTTTGCTCAATGCAGTATTGTATGTTGAATTTGATACCACACCAACTTCGATTTTGTAAGTTGTATTATCCTCTGAAGACGCCGGATTGCTACAACTGGCAAAACAAATTAAAATTCCAACAATGGACACTAATCCAATAAACTTCTTCTTCATAAAAAAAGTCCTCCAAAAATTTAATTGAGAATTGTTATAGAACTTTTTACTTTTTTGTTCAAAAAGCGCCCCTGTGCGGGCGTCCGTATAACACCCTTTCGCTCCTTCCTCATAATATCATACGAACGCCCCATTTGCAATCTAAACTGCTACACTTAAAGCACTAACATCTTTCTAACATAATATCCGTCGGAACACATCATCAACAGCCTTTGGAATACCTAACCGTAAAACAGCTTCATACAGGGTTCGCTGAATGACCGAAGGGGCGATATGGTGTTCCCCTGTTTCTTTATTCTGCCATCGACGTGTTTGGAGAAATACCCGCTGCCAGACCTGAGTTTTACCGGCATTAGGATATCTTTTGGCGAGAGCAAATGGAAGCGCCCCTAAATCGAAAGCGTTTCTACAAAGGCAATTCCGCCACAAGCCATTCACCGCTTTTTTTGTCTTTTTCCATAGTAACTTCATCTTCACCTTCGTCAGTTTTGCCCTCATAGGAATATGCGATTTTTATCGTGTAAAAAGCGGTTGCGTCCCCCTTAAGCATAAATTTTTCAGGACTAATTGTAATGGAAATTGTATCGGCTATTCCGTAGAACTGCTTATAAGCCTCATTCATTTCGTCGACTAATATCTCATAAAATGTATTATTCACGATCAAATCATGCCAGTCGTCAGTTTGCTTAAAATAGCTGACAAAGAACGCGGCGAGTACAGCCGAGGGGGTTGTTCTATCTTTCCAAGAATCGCCGCTCAAAGGCTTCCCTCCGTAAGTTGCAGTAACCTCTTTTCCATTCCGCACAACGATGAATGATTTTTCAGTGATTAGCGTATTCTGCGCATACAAAACAGTTACTGTGAAAATCACCGCGGCTAGTCTGATGATGTGTTTCATTATTCCTCCTTAACTATTGATTAATATCTATTTGCATTATCAATTTTTTCGCCTCGAAGAGGTCAATCTAACATTCGCTTAACCTGCATTTGCCGCTCGTCCGCAATGTCAGTGTTGAAGCGGGTGTTAGACGTTGTCTTTATAT
>NZ_JAFEVM010000079.1:0-2075 GCF_016901105.1 Treponema sp. Marseille-Q4523
ATCTCGTTGCCGAGGTTCCTCTGTATTCAAGATTTCCTCACGTTCTAGGGCAACCTGCTGTCTGCTCCCTTATCCCGTCGGATAAGACTACCACTTCTGCCGGTAATTAAAAACATAGCATCTCGTTTAATTGAAGCTGATTGAGGAGTTATTTTTTTATTGTTGTCTTATCTTGCATTTTCTTCTCCTAAACACCCATGCCGGCGGCGTATGCGAGCATAACATTCACTTAACCTGCATTTGCCGCAAAGGCAATGTCAGCGTTGAAGCGGGTGTTAGGTTTTTATTTCTTATGTATTTTTATTCTTTTTCCATGTTATATAATCTTTTTTTGCCTTCATATCTTTTAGCTGATTCCATGCGTCCAAGGCCGCTTCTCTTGTTGCATTTTTTTCATTTGCTAAATAATCGCTTATAAAATTATTAAATTTACATGATGGAATTTGAGGAAGCTTTCCTTCTGTTTTATTTAACCGAATATATTCACAAATGACATCATTATAAGTTATTTTTTCGCCATTAGAAAGTTTATCGTCAATCCATCGATTAAGCCAATATTTTGCCCCTGATTTAGGTTTTAATCCTTGAATTCGTTTAGCCATCTCACTATTTATGAATTCCCATGTTTCTTTTTTGTTGCTGAAATTTTCAACATAAGTATGATTATTCAATATATCTTTGTTTCGGTTTTTACTCCGATAACAATTCTTTTTATTCACCGTTCCGGTTTGCAAAAATTGAACAATAATTTCTTCAAGCTGATCCTTTCGTATTTTTGAACCAAAAGGAATTTTAAGCGATTTTGCTAATGTTTTGAGTTCACTCATGTACCAATATTTATTCTCGAATTCTTTTATTGTCATAGAGTCTTTTGCTTATGTGCCGTAATTATTGTATAACTGTAGGCATTAACGGTTATAATTTTATACCTTCATACACTACTGTCCAAGATAAATTAGATACTATTTAAAGTCTGTAATCCGTGATATAGTTAAGTTAGCACACAAAACAATATCACATAAGGAATTACAGACATGAACAAGTATAACACAAAACTCGGACAGTTGCTATCTTTACTAGAGAGACCTCGATTTAAAAAAATTGTAGACGATATAGAGGCAGATAAATACTGCAAGGGATTTTCAGCGTGGCAACAGTTTGTAACGATGGCTTATGCACAGATAGCAAATCCGCTGACATCAATAACAGTCTGCCAGAATATCTTTTCATAACAAATGCAAATGAACATGAAAATAATACGTTGAAAAAAATGAATATCGCCAAAGGATATACGGTCACATTCGATAAAGGCTACTGCAATTACGCGGTTTTCGGGGATTTTTGCCGTGATAAAATCTTTTTTGTTACAAGACTAAAGGAAAATGCACAGTACCGTGTCATTGAGGAACATGAAAGCAGGAATAAGCACATAACGCTTGACAGGACGATCGAATTTACCGGTATGCAGACAGGCAGGAAATGTCCGTTTCCTCTACGAGTCATAAAATCCGTTGATGAGAAAACAGGAAAGGAAATTACGATTCTGACAAACATATTCAATCTGACCGCAGGATATATCGCCAGGATGTATCGGGCAAGATGGAACATCGAAATATTTTTCAAGACGATAAAGCAGGATCTGCGAATCAAGAAGTTTTTCGGCCGGACAGAAAATGCCGTAAAAACACAAATCCGGATTGCGTTGACTGTGTATCTTCTGTACATGAAACTGCGGCAGCTGTGTATATATGGAGGCAAAAACTTTACAAACTTTATGTCGGAATTAAAAGTCTGCCTCTTTGAACGGAAGGACTTATTTGAATGGTTTGCCGGAAGCCCGTCACCCGCTGTTTACCATCCTAATGATTTTCAACAGGAGCTATGGGTATGATTTTATCTTGGACAGTAGTGTAGTATTATATATTTTTTTATCTATCAAAGATTCAATGAACTCTTGAGAAGATAATACCTTTAATACCTCATTCTTATTTTGTAATTTCCAATACTCTTTGGACAAAGTACGAAAAAATTGTTCCTGTACATAGTTTATATCTATCCCATTTTTAGGATTATCT
>NZ_JAFEVM010000080.1:0-1966 GCF_016901105.1 Treponema sp. Marseille-Q4523
AATTAATATTCTCTGATTTTAATACAAAAGACTTTTGTTGGGTAAATTTTTATAATATGTTTAAATGGCGACATGGAAAGCTAAATGATAAATTCCCTGTAAAAATTGTCTGCCATTATTCATTAGATGAAGAAAATTACACAGAAGAAATTGACTATATAGTAGAATGCAAAGAAGCATATCCATCTCGTTTATACAAGACTTTTTTAATCATTTAACTTCACAGAGTAAAAATTAAGACCCCGTAGTTTTCGAGGAAAATTGCTCAGATCGCGCCGCCGCAGGCTTCCGTATGAAAGTCTTTCATCGGAGAAAGAATCTTCCGTAATACAAAGCACCGGTGGGAGCTTTTCTGTTCATAAAAAATATTTCTTCCAAAAATGAAAACCGCAGGTGCATTCCGTTGCCGTCCGAGGCAGCTCCATTAAACAGAATGTGCGTTATGAATAGGCGGCAAGAAATAAGTTCTCGATATGGCATAAAATAATTCTATACAAACCGAAAGAAAGCATTTTATAATTCTGCATTACTGCACTATAATAAAATGATTCAACGAAGTTTTCTGCGAGATATACCCATGAACTGTTTTACAGCTTCGTTCTTTGACAATTCAGCAACGGCTCAAAATCATGGTGTTTGAGCTGCAAAGCCGCCTACGATACGCGCTATGTGTATGGTGCTGATGGCTTGGGTGCCGAAGGCACGCTAGATAATAATTTCCGCTTACGCAAACGGCGCGCTTGCGCGGCGGACGGGAATAGAGCAGCAAAGTGGACGATGTCCAATTTGAGCGAAACGCTCTACTTCAACACGATGTGGACGTGGCATACCGACAAAGGATTGCCTGACGGGCAGTATTCGAAGCACATCTATCTCGGTGAAACGCGGATCGTAACGAAGCAGACGAGTAAGCTCGAAGCGAGCTACGGACAGAGCGACGAGTGGCATCATCAGTATTACTACCACCCGGATCATTTGGGAAGCGCACAGCTCATAACGGACTACGAAGGGAATGAATACCAACGCATTGAGTACACGCCGTACGGAGAGCTGTGGGTAGAGAAAAAGACGGAAAAAGAGGAAGGACTGCGCTATCTGCCGTACAAGTTTACGGCGAAGGAGCAGGATGAGGAAACCGGGCTCTATTACTACGGTGCACGGTATCTGGATGCGAAGTACAGTAGGTGGATGAGTGCGGATCCGGCGGTCGGGGAGTATTTAGATCAAAGTTCCAAAGGCGAAGGCGGAGCGTTTAATGTATTAAATCTAAACCTCTATCATTACGGCAATAATAATCCGGTAAAGTATGTGGATCCGGATGGAAGAAGCGATACGGTAATTATATCTCCTGGTCATGGAATGGATAAAAAAGGCGAGGATAGAGGGGCTGTTGTTGATGGAATTTCTGAGGTAAGCATCATTTATAAATTTTGCCTTAAATTATACTCTGATCTAAAAAAGATTGGCATTGATTATATTAATTTGAAACAGGTAATTGAAGATACGACAAAGGATCATTCGCCGCAAGGCAGAATAGATGCAGCAAATAAAATTGATGCAGAAATTGATGCATCGTTAGAGTTAGCAATTCATGCTGACGCAAATACAAAAGGATATACTGGAATCACGTTGTATTATATTGGGGGGAAAGATAAAAGCAAACGAATTGCAGAATATTTTTCAGATATATTAAATGCAGCAAATTTACCTACGAGAATTAAACCGGATACAGATACTCGGGTAAAATCGTTGGGAGAGCTACGAAGAACTACAGCCCCTGCATTATTAATAGAAATAGGCTCAATGGATACAAAAGAGAGCAGGGAAATAATGATGGATAGAACAAATAAACTTTCAGAGGTCTTGGCAAATGCTATTAAATCTTTTAATAAAGATCGTCCGAATTGGGAATAAAGTATGAAAAAAACGATATTTGTTTTTGTCTACTATTTTATTACTATTTTAC
>NZ_JAFEVM010000081.1:0-1905 GCF_016901105.1 Treponema sp. Marseille-Q4523
ATACTAAAAACGGTAATATGATTTTCTTTTTCATCGTAATCAGACGCTTGCCGACTTCATTTTTGAAAATATTTTAATATAACTTATTTTTATATTCTTTTAATATCGTATCTTCAAATTTACTAAAAACCATATATTCTCCAAATTGCACCGCACGGTTTATTTCTCCAACAATTTCATTACGTTCTTGGCATCTTTTATTTTGTAAAACCCCGGAACGCTTAATTCAGAGGATAATCCGTATGAGGGAAATCCGGATCGGTGAAAAAAACTCGGCTGTTCGGCGAACAGAATAGTTCCTGTTCCGTTTGCATATTCTATCAGTCTTAATGTAGTCCATTTCCCCTTCGGTATGCTTTCTATTCTTTTGTATTTTACAATTATTACTCTTTTATCCGTAACAAAATATTCTGTGTTTTTTCTATTTAGATAATCATGTATAAAGCGTCCTATCGTAATGTAAATTCCCGCTAAAATAAAAGGTATGCCCCACAACGTAAAAAAAATAGGTGCGTCCTTTATTCGTAATACGTTTATTTCCCAAAAAACAGCAAATCCCGCCCATAATACAGAAAAAGGGATCATAAAAATATCTGATTTTGTAAATACAATGCCTTGCTTAGGTTTTCCTTTCCAAAGCAAACTTTCATCAATATCAAATTTCATAAGTACTCCCAGATCTTCGCTCCGGCGGAGCGTCCGTATAACATACGCTTAAACAACAGAGGGCTTGAACCGCCGCCCGCTTTGAAAACCATATTATGTGATTTCTCTACTCAATCATCAATTTTATATTATCAACGACAGAATTTATTTCATTTTCCGTTGCCTTTTCGATAAAATCACAGTTTCTTTGACTCCAGTCAAGATTTTTTACTTGGTCGCTCAAAATACAGCCGTTGATAGAATGATTGTCCAATACAATTTCAAAAGGATAACCTTTTATATGGCTTGTGATAGGACAAAACAAAGCCAGTCCGATTTTCTGATTATATTTTTTCTGAGAAACGCAAATTGCCGGTCGGCAACCTCTTTGCTCATGTCCGGCCTGCGGATCAAAATCAAGCCATACCAAGTCGCCTCTTTCGGGAACATAATTTGATTTTACCATTCTTCTTTACCCGCCGCATAACCTGTTGAAACTTCCGAATGAATGTTATCAAGTGTAACAAGAGCCAGCATATCATCAAGCGATTTTTTCTGAGGAAGAATTACCATTTTGCCCTTTTCAGCAATTATTTCGATTTTACTGCCGCTTCTTACATTGTTATCTTTTGCCCAAAGAGAAGGAATCCTAAAACCGAGGCTGTTACCCCATTTCTGAATTACTACCTGCATAACACACCTCCATATATTTAGTATATACAATGTATATTTTATTTTGTCAAGGAAAATGTATAAAAGAAACAACAAAGAGTTTGAAGGGAGATTTTTTCTCTCGAAACTGCCTTATCGATTCGATGATGCCGAAACCGGACAGCAAAGAGACGGCAGGAATTCCGAGAGTCATAAAATCATTTACGATTTTGTCGCACAGTCTCGGAGCCGGCAAATGCCGTTCTTCCAAAATAAACTGTTGCTCCGCAGACAAGGGAAAAACAATTTCTGCAAGAATAAAGCCCGTTACCATCAGAAAAACTAATAACTCTGAAATCGGAAATGCGAATGTCGGTTTTGAAAGGCGGTGCTTTTTTCATTTTATATCCAATGTGCGCCTCAATGCGGGCGTCCGCCTGACATCCGCTTAACCTGTTATTGATAATTAAATACGGCTTTTCCAATACTCACTATTTATTTCTCGGTCTTTTTTTTCAATGCTATGCGTAACATCAGCAGACTTAAACATAAAGTTACCGGTGTAAATATTATTTTTTCAAAAAGTGTTTTTGCAAGTATATTTCCAAC
>NZ_JAFEVM010000082.1:0-1897 GCF_016901105.1 Treponema sp. Marseille-Q4523
TGCAAAATCCGTTTTTATTAACAAGTCCTTTAAAAAAGAGAATTTTATTCCGTCAAAATATGATAAGGCAAGAGTTGCAAAAAAGACAAAATAAATAAGAACAGTTATCGATTTGTAGATTACCCTTTTTTTAAGAAAAAAAACAGACAGACCCGAAACTTTCAAAAACAATGAATTATTATAGCCTTTTTTTTCTGTCTTTGATAAAGTCGCAATATTTCCCAAATATAAAAAAAACAATTGAATAACAAGAAGAAGCATCAAACCAAGATAATGTTTCATTATTAATCCGCCGCTCGTTTTTTCACATAATTAACTATCTTATCTATTCGGTAACCCTCATTCCCGCCGCCGCGTCCGCTCGCGGCGGGAACGCTGTGCGGGGAAGCAATCCGGCGTAGGGGTATTTCCTTAATAACCTTACTGCATTAGCTCCCATTTTGTCTTATCCATTGTGCTTTTACCAATTCTTCCATTTCTGTTGAACCTGTTCTTTCTGTTGTTGCTTTGGCCAACTCTAACGATTTAGTATCTAATACCGCTCTGTATTCGAGCAGCAGAGGAAACACAGAAAGCAAATTTTCTTTTATACAATAATTGATTGCTGTTTCCCCATATCTATTAAAATATCTTTTATAATTCCAATCAGTCGCCGGCCATAAAACAATAGATGATCCATACGCCTTTAAGTTCGGATCAGCCCCTGATTCTAACAATAATTTACAACATAAAAAAATTTCATGTTCATATCGACATTTCATTTGAGGATTTTCTTTATAAAATCTTACCCAGTTATCCCTTGGATTTTTCATTGCAATAATTCGATACGACAATAAACGAGCAATATATGGTCTCCGTTTTACATCGGCTCCGTAACTAATAAGTAATTTAGATAATGCATAATTACCATTTGAATTCCATAAAGGATTTGTATCCAGCCATTTAAATTGACCTGTCTTTTTATTCGGATCCGCTCCTGCTTTTAATAGCGTTTCAACCCTTTTATAACGTTCATCATCATCATCAATTGATAAAGCCATTTCCATTTGATATGCCAAAGTGTTCTCTTCTGATCTCGTTATTTTCTTTGTAAAACCGAAAACAGGAGCAGGACTTCTTTGCATTTGTTCACCGCGACATGAAATAACACAAAGTAATAAAAATAAATAACACATCTTTCTCATTCTAATTTTCCTTATTCAAACTCAATAGTAACAGTTTTATTAACAATGGCAGCTTTGCCTCGATAAACAGAAGAAGCCTGCCTATCTTGTCCATCAGGCATTCGTGAGGAAAAATATTCATTATCTCGCCCATTTATGCGCTTATTAAATGATTCGGCATAAGCCTTAGCATCTGCTTCGTTCTTAAACTCCAACCTTGTCGTCGTCTTTAATCCCGACGGAAGCTGTTTTCCCTCCATAAATGCATTTATGCAAAACTGCTCCTCAACCGTACGGTCAGTAATCTCAAAACCATCCTGCCGATTAACGCAGAAGATGCAGTGACTTTTCCACAGATTCAAGCATGTTATCATCGGCTCGTCCGTTAGTATACGCTCCTATTTCAGCTCCTATGTGCCACCCTCCGTTGAGTACCATATTATAATTTCCTTTCCGGAGCAAAATTGAAGATTGCGTACCTTTTGAATTTATAAAATTTGTTCGCAATGAATCAATATTACAAATAACTACCGATAATATATAATACTTATTTTCTGTATTAATATCTAATAGTTTTTTTTCTCCATACAAAAATAACAATAGTAAATGAAACTATTCCTTGCAATATCCATATTTTCCTATTTATGTTATCGTAAAGCTCAAATATTGTCATACACTACTATTCCTTTTTAAATTTTTATACACCGTATTATAAGCTTTATATTGAACATCAA
>NZ_JAFEVM010000083.1:0-1883 GCF_016901105.1 Treponema sp. Marseille-Q4523
GAACAGGATAAAAATCTTATGGATTATTATATATCGGATTATATTAAAAATGCTAACCGGCTTCTTTCTGCTTTTATAAGAATGGGTGCGAGTGTAGATACTAAAGGGAATCATATTGCTTTTGATTGGCAAACATATAACGATAATTTGTCTTATGAAGAGTTCTGTAAATTGTGTAAAACATCAGAGGCAACAACCCCTTTGTATGAAGCGATAAAGAAGGGAATGCAATGGGAAAGTCAGGTAGATTTATTGCTGAAATACGGAGCAATTATAGACGAGAGTTGTCTTGAAGCAGCAAAATTAAGTGGGGAAGAAGCGATGGTTGAAAAAATACAAAAACTTTTTGACGATGTAAAATAATTTTATAACAACCCAAGACATAACCGAAGAAAAGTATTTTACAAATTCATCATTGTTGCATTATAATAAAGTGATTTGCGAGAAATTTTCTGCAAGATATTCCCATGAAATATTTTGCAGTTTTGTTCTTTGACAATTCAGCAGCGGCTCAAAATCATGGCGTTTGAGCTGCAAAGCCGCCTACGATACGCGCTATGTGTATGGTGCTGATGCCTTGGGTGCCGAAGGCACGCTAGATAATAATTTCCAATTACGCAAACGGCGCGCTTGCGCGACGTACGGTAACCGCGCTGCCAAATGGACGGCGACTCAATCAAGTGAAACGCTCTACTTCAACACGATGTGGACGTGGCACACGGATACGGGATTACCCGAAGGGCAGTATTCGAAGCACATATACTTGGGTGAAACGAGAGTTGTAACGAAGCAGACGAGTAAGCTTGAAGCGAGCTACGGGCAGAGCGATGAGTGGCATCACCAATATTATTATCACCCCGATCACTTAGGTTCTGCACAACTCATAACGGACTACGAAGGGAATGAATACCAGCGCATAGAATACACGCCGTACGGGGAGCTGTGGGTAGAGAAGAAGACGGAGAAAGAAGAAGGCTTGCGGTACTTGCCTTACAAATTTACGGCGAAAGAGCAGGATGAGGAAACCGGGCTGTACTACTACGGAGCACGGTATCTCGATGCGAAATACAGTAGGTGGTTGAGTGCGGATCCTGCGGTGAATGATTATATACCGCAAGCTCCTGTGAATGATGAGGCGAAGAAGCATAACCAAAGCCTGCCGGGTATGGGCGGTATTTTCAACATTGTAAATTTGCAACTGTATCACTACGCGGGAAATAATCCGGTGAAGTATACGGACCCGGATGGAAGGGAAACATCAAGGTGGTTTTCTAGAAATTGGAATAACTTAATAAGTTTGGGATTAAATATTTCAGAAGCTGTTTCTGGCCTCGCTATAAGTTCGGCTACAGGAATAACAGGAGCGGGGGCTTTCATGGGAAGTCTAATGGTTGCACATGGAGGTATAAATGCAGTTGCTTCTGTTGGAAAAATTGTAACTACAACAATAGCAGCTGAACTATATGGCGAAGATTATGCTGATAAATTAGATCAAATTATGCCAGATACGATGATTGGATTTATAAGTTATGGGATGGGACTTTTAGCAGAAACATTGGCAGGAGTTTCAAGTAATTCTGATTTTGCTGAAAAAGTAGGTGCCTTTGGAGATTTGATAGATATTGCATGTGGGCTTGCAATATCTATTAGTGCAGGAAAAATATTAAATCAAAACATAAAAAGCTTTATGAAAACTTCTGGAAGTTTAATCTCGAAAAATGATTTACTAAAATTACAAAATTATTTGCTAGACACAAAAAAACTTTCAGCTGCAAAAATTCTTCAAGGCATTATCGAAAATTATGATCGCGTCACAAGTATAAAAGACAATATGGATCAACTGGTACAATAATGAAAAACTTTTTTTTGATAAAATCAATAAT